>JBJTSG010000087.1:0-5302 GCA_046076505.1 Erythrobacter sp.
CGGCTCTCGTCGAAGTGGAACTCGACCTTCTTGGCGGTCTGCGGTCCCAATAGCCTGCCTTGCCGAGATCGTAGAAGGTGCGCTTGAAGCCCGCTCGCAGGAAGGCCCACAGACATCCCAGCAGATAGCGTCGCCGGAACCCCGTCCCGCGCCACGGATAGTGGAACAGCGCCTTGCGCATATAGAACCGGCGGTAGTTCTTCATCACGCCGTTGAGCAGCTCGCCGCGCTCCATCGCGGCGGGCTTCATGATCGGGGTGACGAAGTTGTACTTGCTGAAATCGTGGACCTCGACCTGATCCTTCAGCGTCTCGAACAGCGGGGTATAGGGCCAGGGCGTATACATCGCCCAGTTGGCGAGATCGGGCTGCCAGTCCCACGCCATCTGGAAGGTCTCCTCAAGCGTCTCGGGCGTCTCGTTGTCGAGCCCGACGATAAACTGCGCCTCGACGAAGATGTCGGCATCGCGCAGCAGCTTGATCGCCTGCTTGTTCTCTTCGACCTTGGTTTCCTTGTTGAACCGGTCGAGCTTCATCTGCGCCGCCGCCTCGGTGCCGAGGCTGACGTGGACGAGGCCAGCCTTGCGGTAGAAGGGCAGCAGCGCCTTGTCGCGATAGATATCGGTGACGCGGGTGTTGATGCCCCACTTGACCTTGTCCGGCAGGCCGCGGTCGATCAGCTCCTGGCAGAAGCGGATGAAGGCCTTGCGATTGATGGTCGGTTCCTCGTCCGCAAGTATGAAGAAGCCGACGCCGTGCTTTTCGTGCAGCTCCTGAATCTCGTCCACGACGTCCTTGGGGTCGCGCACGCGGTAATCGCGCCAGAACTTCCATTGCGAGCAGAAGGAGCAGGTGAAGGGGCAGCCGCGCGCGAGATTGGGGATGGCAACGCGGGTGCCGAGCGGGATGTAGGTGTACTGGTTCCAGTCGAGGATGTCCCAATCGGGCTTGATCGAAGCCATGTCCTTGATGGTGTCGGCGGCCTCGGTGGCGATCACCTGTTCGCCCTCGCGGAAGGCGAGGCCCTTGATTGTGCGCGCGTCGTTGGGCCAGCGGCCTTCCTTGATGGCGGTGAACAGCGCGACCGCAATCTCCTCACCCTCGCCGCGCACGATCACGTCGATATGCGGCGCCTCGGCGAGGACCTGGGCATACATGAAGGTCGCATGGATCCCGCCCAGCACCCGCACCGCCTGCGGCACGTGGAGCGCGGCGAGCTCCAGCACACGCTCGGCGGCGTAGATCGAGGGGGTAATGGCGGTGGTGCCGACCACATCGGGCTGGAGCGCGGTCATGCGCTGGCGCAGCTCGTCGTCCGAAAGCCCTTCCGTCATCGCGTCGATGAAGGTGATGTCGTCGAACCCCGCGCGCTTCAGCGGCCCGGTGAGGTAGGCGACCCAGGCGGGCGGCCAGGTCCCGGCGATTTCCGCCCCGCCCGAGCGATAATTGGGATGGACGAACAGGATGCGCATTGACCGACTCCCCCTTGCTGGCGGCCAGGGTGGGGGAGCGGGCGCGGAAGCGCTTTGCTGTGGATCAAATGTGAAAAGCCCCTTCCCTTGAGGGAGGGGGTTGGGGGTGAGTATTCACCCGATCAGCAATTGTTGAACCCCCATCCCCGATCCTTCCCCAAGGGGAAGAGAGAAGAAATGGAAGAAGGCGTCACCCCTTCGCCGCGTGCTCCGCGCGGGCGATCTCGTGCAGCCAGTCGGCGTGGCGCGGGGCCTGCTTGGTCTCGGACCATTCCTCCAGCATCACCGGGGCGACGCGGGCGAGTTCGGCATATTGCTCGGCCGTGCCGATATCGGCGGCGAGTTCCACCCTGTGCCCGTTGGGGTCGAAGAAGTAGATCGACTTGAAGATGCCGTGATGCGTCGGGCCGAGCACGTCGATGCCTTGCGCCTCGATATGCGCCTTGGCGCTGAGCAGCGCGTCTTCCGAAGGCACCTTGAAGGCAAGGTGCTGCACCCATGCGGGGGTGTTCGGGTCCTTGCCCATCTCCGGCTGGTTCGGCAGTTCGAAGAAGGCGAGGATGTTGCCGTTCCCCGCGTCGAGGAAGATGTGCATGTAGGGATCATACTCGCCGGTCGAGGGCACGTGGTCCTCGGCAAAGGCGGTAGTGTAGGTCATGCCCAGCACGCGGGCGTACCACTCCACCGTCTCCTTGGCGTCCTTGCAGCGATAGGCGGCGTGGTGGATTCCGGCGAGGGATACGGGGTGGGTCATGCTCTCATTCCTCTCCACTCGTCATTGCGAGGAGCCGAAGGCGACGCGGCAATCCATGGCCTGAGGGTGCCTCTTCGCGCGAGGTCTGTCCATGGATTGCTTCGCCTGCGGCTCGCAATGACGAAGCAAGTTACTCCGCCGGCTCCTCGACAGTGAGCACGCCGCGGATGATCTGGTCGCGCTCCATGCTTTCGAACAGGGCCTTGAAGTTGCCCTCGCCGAAGCCTTCGTCGCCCTTGCGCTGGATGAATTCGAAGAACACCGGCCCGACCTGCGCCTGCGCGAAGATTTGCAGCAGCAGGCGGGGCTGGCCGCCTTCCGTCGTGCCATCAAGCAAGATACCGCGCATCTTGAGCGCCTCGACGTCCTCGCCGTGGCCGGGGAGGCGTTCGGCGAGCATCTCGTAATAGGTCGCGGGCGGCGCCGTCATGAAGGGCACGCCGAGCTTTTGCAGCCGGTCCCAGCAGGCGACGAGATCGTCGCAGATCAGCGCAATGTGCTGGATGCCCTCACCGTTGAAGGCGCGCAGGAATTCCTCGATCTGGCCCTTGCCGCCCTCGCCTTCCTCGTTGAGCGGGATGCGGATCTTGCCGTCCGGCGCGGTCAGGGCCTTGCTGGTGAGGCCGGTATATTCGCCCTTGATGTCGAAGAAGCGGATCTCGCGGAAGTTGAACAGGGTCTCGTAGTAGTCGGCCCAGTACTTCATCCGCCCGGTGTAGACGTTGTGGGTGAGGTGATCGATGGTGTGGAAGCCCGCACCTTCGGGGCGGCGCTCCACACCCGGCAGATATTCGAAATCGATGTCGTAGATGGTGAGGCCATTGCCGGTTTCGGCGCCCTCGTAGCGGTCGACCAGATAGAGGATCGCCCCGCCGATGCCGCGGATCGCGGGGATGCGCAGCTCCATCACCCCGGTCTGGACGGCGACCGGCTCGGCGCCCTTGCTGATGAGATAGTCATAGGCCTTGGCCGCATCGCGCACCCGGAAGGCCATCCCGCAGGCCGAAGGGCCATGTTCGCGCGCGAAATACCACGCGGCGCTCTTCGGCTCGTAATTGGCGATGAGGTTGATGCCGCCCTGCCGCCACAGGTGCACGTCCTTCGACCGGTGCTGCGCCACGCGGGTGAAGCCCATCGCCTCGAACACCGGCTCGAGCACGCCCTTCTCGGGCGCGCAGAACTCGACGAATTCGAAGCCGTCGAGCCCGGCGGGATTGTCGAAGAGGTCTTTGCTCTGGGCGTTCATGGGCGGGGTTCCTCGGGCGCAGGAGATAGTTTCAATTGAAACTACTTACGCCAAGTTGACGATTCGCGCAAGCAATTGCCAAGCGCGAGAGGCTGCGGCAGGTTCCCTCCCCGAGGGAGAGCGACACATGCTGACGACGAAAGGCATCAACCACATCGCGCTGGTGTGCCGGGACATGGCCGAGACCACCCGCTTCTACACCGAGGTGCTGGGGATGCCGCTGTTCAAGACGGTGGAGCTCCCCGACGGCGGGCAGCACTTCTTCTTCGACGCTGGCGGAGGGAATGCGGTCGCCTTCTTCTGGTGGAGGGACGCGCCGCCGGCCGCGCCGGGGATCGCCTCGGTGAAGAAGTTCCCCTTCGACGCTAAGACGGCCGTGGGCTCGATGAACCACCTCGCCTTCCACATGGAGGAGGCGGAGCTGGAGGCCGCTTTGGACCGGCTGAAGGAGGCCGGGGTGGAGCACACCCACATGGTGTTCAACCACGACGACAGCCCCTCGGGCTACGCCAAGGAGATGCACGCGGGCGTGTTCGTGCGCTCGGTCTATTTCACAGATCCCAACGGCATCATGCTGGAATTCGCGGCGACCACCCGCAGCTTCGGCCCCGAAGACGTGCGCCACGCGCCCGCCACGCTGGCGGAGGACGCCTGATGCCGCGCCTGCGCGAAGTGCCCTTGGGCGAAGCGGACGAGAAGGTCGCACTGCCGCTCTACCGGCAGCTGTTCGGGGAGCGTGACCCGGTCACCGAACCGGGCACCGCCACCGGCACGCGCGGCGACTGGTGGAGCGTCTTCGCCAATTCCCCCGACACCCTGCGCCACGCCGCACAGGGGTTCGCCTATTACCGCTCGCCGGAGAGGAAGCTCGATCCGGTGCTGCGCGAACTGGGCCAGACCTGGGCAGGCTGGGCGACCGGAAGCCAGTTCGTCTTCTCGCAGCACTGCAAGTCCTTGCGCGGGCTGGGCGTGAGCGAGGCGAAGATCGCGGCCCTGCCGGTGTGGCAGACCTCCGATGTGTTCGACGCAAAAGAGCGCCTCGTCCTCGCCTATGCCGACCGGCTGGTATGCCACGGCGGGCGCGTGCCCGATGCGTTGTTCGCGGAAGTGAAGGCGGCGTTCAGCGACGAGGAGATCCTCGAGCTCACCTACATCACCTGCCTCTATCATTGCCACGCGATCATGAGCCGCGCGCTGCGCACCGAGTTCGATGATCGTGACGACCCGGTGGTGGAGGTGGCAGCACCCGAGGGCTTCGACGCGCTCGATTTTCTGGGTGGGGAGCGGCGTTGAATCTCCCCTCCCGCTTGCTGGAGGGGCCGGGGGTGGGGCGAGGCCAAAGGCCTCGCACATGGCCAATGGCGAAGACCCACCCCGCTGCGACTAGGCGGCAAGCAGCCAAGTCTCGCTCCCCTACCGAGCGGGAGGTGGAAGTCAGGCCAACCGTCCCACCGTCCGCCCGCGCTCGTCCTGCGTCAGGGCGAGGCGCTTGCCGAAAGGCTCACCGCTCTCGAAGGCCTCGGCGGTGGCGGTGTCCGACAGGTCGGCATTGCCCACCACCCGCTCGCCGGCGTCGCTCTTGCCGATGAAGATCGCCTCGGCGCCCTTGGGGCTGCGGTTGATGGTGTAGGTCTCGACTGTCGCGGCTTCCACCGGCCCCTTCGCCACCGGCACCTTGTCGGTCGCCTTGGGCAGGACGGCGAAGCGGTCATTGCCTGACCAGTCGGCGGGCTCGGTCGAATAGATGCCGGTCGCATATTTGCTCATCCAGCCGCCATTCGCGCCCACCAGCGCATAGGTGCCCCGGTCCCCGCGCAACCGCTGCACCGCC
>JBJTSG010000088.1:0-14782 GCA_046076505.1 Erythrobacter sp.
TCCACGCCGCGACCGGCGAGCGGCTCGGCGCGCACAAGGGGATCGTCCACTTCACCGTCGGGCAGAGGAAGGGTCTCGAGATCGGGGGGCAGCCGGAACCGCTCTACGTGATCGGCCTCGATGCAGCCTCGCGGGAGGTGCGGGTCGGGCCGAAGCGGATGCTCGCGGTGAGCGCCGCGCGGCTGACCGAGACGAACCGCATCGGCTCACTGCCCGACGCGCCCCTGACCGCCAAGGTGAGGAGCCTCGCCAAGCCCGTGCCGGTGGTGCTCGAAGGCCCCCTCGGCGATGGCGCGGCGACCACGATCCGCTTCGCCGAACCCGAGTATGGCGTCGCCCCGGGGCAGGCGGCGGTGCTCTACGCCGGCGAGCGGGTGGTCGGCGGCGGCTGGATCGATTCGACCGAGAAGGTGAGCGGCTGACCCCCCGACCCGATGGTCCCGAGCTTGTCGAAGGACCGTGTTTTCCTCGGACGGCCGGCGAAACAGCGGCCCCGTTCATCGGCAAGCTCGACACGAGCAGGGTGCGGGATTGGCAAAGCGGTGCTCACCCCCCTTTCAACCCCGGCCCAAGCCCCGCTGACACCCCTGCCAGACCCTTCCAAGCCCGCCCTTTGGGCCCGCATTTCCCATGAAATGCGCGAATTCGCGCGGGCCTCAGCCCTCCCACGGCTCCAGCACGCAGCCATAGCCCTCGCGGTAGGTCGCGGTCGCGCTGGCCACGAGGGGAAAACGCGCCGTGACGCTCTTAGCCTCCTCGTCCTCCACCAGCGTCACCGCCTCCATGCCGGCGAGCTTGTCCTTGCCGCAGTCCGACAGAGGGCGCCCGGCGACGAAGCGGCAAGAGCAGGCAACCCGCGCCGAATAGGCCGAGGCGATGCTGCCGTAGCCGTTGATTTCGCTACGGAATATGACGGCGAGCACGGCGATTCCCAGCACCGCGCCGACCAGCACCCAGGTCCCCCAGCGGCTGTGGGGACGCCCCCGGCCTCGCGCGCCCGTCGCGGTCGCAGATTTCGCCATTGCCAAGCTCTCGTGCTTCGAAGAATGAGAGCCCGATGACCCTCCGTGCCACCGTCCTTAACCCTGCGCTTCCCCTCGCGCCAGCCCTGCTGATGCTCGCTGCCTGCGGCTCTGCGCCCGTAGGAGAGGAGCCCCTGTCCGAGGCGGCGAAGGCGGCGGTTACCAACAACGCGGGCGCGCCAAAGGACCAGCTCGCCCGCGCGGTCGACGACCTCTTCACCAAGCCCGGCCTCGGCGAGACCCGCGCGGTGGTGGTCATGGCGGATGGCCGGATCGCCGCCGAACGCTACGCCGAGGGCTACGACCGCAACACCCGTTTCGTCAGCTGGTCGATGGCGAAGACTGTGACCGGCGTGTTGATCGGGATGCTGGTCGCCGACGGCCTCCTCGCCCTGGACGAGCCTGCCCCCGTCCCCCTCTGGCAGCGCCCCGGCGACCCGCGCGCCGAGATCACCCTGCGCCAACTCCTCCAGATGCGCAGCGGCTTGCGCCACACCGAGGCCGGCGATCCGCCTTACGAATCCAGCGAAGTCAGGATGTTGTTCCTCGACGGGCGCGACAACATGGCGAAGTGGGCCGAGGAGCAGCCGCTCGAGGCCGAGCCTGGCGCGAAGTGGGAGTATTCCTCGAACACCACCGTGATCCTCGCCGACATCGCCGCGCGCGCGCTCACCAACAGCACCAAGCCCGACGTGCGCCGCAAGGCAGTCGCGGACTACCTCAGGCAGCGGCTGTTCGGCCCGCTCGGCATGACCAGCATGGTGCCCGAATTCGACGCGAGCGGCACGATGATCGGCGGCAGCCTGATGCACGCGACCGCGCGCGACTGGGCGAAGTTCGGCGAGTTCCTGCGGCTGAAGGGCCGCGCCCCCGGCGGCGAGCAGCTCGTGCCGCAGCGCTGGATCGAGGCGATGCTGACGCCCTCCCCCAGAAGCCCCCAGTACGGCTTCCAGATCTGGCTCAACCGCCCGCTGCCCAAGGGCGAGGAGTCCCCGCTCTTCCCCGACCGCGCGCCGCACAGCCTGTTCTCGCTGATCGGGCACATGGGGCAATACGTGATGGTATCGCCGAGCCAGCGGGTGACGCTGGTGCGGCTCGGCCACTCCGACGCGCCGGAGCGCAAGGCGATGCTACAGGAGGCCGCAGACGTCCTCGAGCTCTACCCTCAGAGGTAGAAGCTGCCCTCCACGACGGTGACGCAGGGGCCGCCTAGCCAGGCCTTGTCACCATCCAGCCGCAGCGTCAGGTCCCCGCCCCGCTGCGACGCCTGGTGGGCGGTGAAGCGGTCGCGCTCCAACCGCTTGGCCCAGAAGGGCGTGAGCACCGCGTGCGCCGATCCGGTGACCGAATCCTCGTCGACCCCGCCGCCGGGGACGAAGACTCGGCTG
Source organism: Erythrobacter sp. (assembly GCA_046076505.1). GTDB lineage: Bacteria > Pseudomonadota > Alphaproteobacteria > Sphingomonadales > Sphingomonadaceae > Erythrobacter. The sequence continues at coordinate 2,411 of JBJTSG010000088.1, forward strand.
ACGATGTCGGTCTTCTCGCCAGGCGCGGTGCAGATGAACTGGTCGGTGCCGAGCTGGCCGAGCCCGCGGATGTCGGGATCGAGCGCGCGGACCTCAGCCTCGTTCTCGAACAGGAAGACGTTGTAGCGGCTGTCGTTGCGCCACACCTCGAGCGGCTTGGCGCCGAGCAGCGCCACCGCCTCGGGATAGGGCGAAGGGGCGGTATGGATGGCAGGAAGCGCGAGCTCGTAACCCTCGCCCGCGCGCACTACCTCGAGGATGCCCGACTTGCGGGTGCGGAAGGTGATGCGTTCGCCGCCGTCCCGCCCGAGCAGGATATACCCGCTCGCCAGCGTCGCATGGCCGCACAGCGCGATCTCGTAGGTGGGGGTGCACCAGCGCAGCTCCCAATCGGCCTCACCGGTCGTGTCGCGCACCACGAAGGCGGTCTCGGCAAAGAGGTTCTCGCCCCCGATCTTCACGAGGATATCGTCGGGGAGCCACTCCTCAAGCACCATCACGGCTGCCTGATTGCCCCCGAAGGGCGAAGCAGCGAAGGCATCGACGTGCCAATAGGGGATCGTGAGCGTCATGCTGGGCCTCAGGGGTAGAGGAGCGTGTCGGACCACGGCGCGCCTGCCTCGGCGCGGACGAACTCGCGGCGGTCGTGGAGGCGGTTGTCGCGATCGATCCAGAACTCGATGCGGCGCGGGCTGAGGGTGAAACCCGTCCAGTGTGCCGGGCGCGGCACCTTGCCCGCAGCCTCGTGTTCGGCCCATATCGTGTGGACCCGCTCGATATAGATGCGGCGTTCGGGCAGCGGTCGCGACTGGTCGGAGGCGGCGCTGCCGACCTGGCTCTTGTAAGGGCGCGAGTGGAAATAGGCGTCGGCGCGTTCCGGGGGGACCTCGGTCAAAGGCCCCTCGATGCGGATCTGGCGGCGCAGACTCTTCCAGTGGAACAGCAGCGCGGCCTGCATATTGGCACGGATCTCGCCGCCCTTGCGGCTTGTCGCGTTGGTGAAGAAGGTGAACCCGCCGCCCTCGATCTCGCCCCGGCCGTGGCCCTTCAGCAGCACCATGCGCACCGAGGGCGCCGCACCCGGGGTCGCGGTGGCGAGCGCCATGGCGTTGGGATCGTTCAGCTCGCCGACCTGTGCGGCGGCGAACCACTCCTCGAACAGCGCGAAAGGGTCGATGCCGGCGGGCAGCACGCTGTCGGCCAGCTGAGCATCGTCGAGCGGGGCGGTATCGGACATGAAGGGGATCCTCGCAGATGTGGAGAAGGCCCATAGCTACGCAGGGGAGCCGGCGAAAGGCGCATTGGGTTAACCGCGCGTTTCTCCCGACCGGGGTCCCCGCTTGCACGCGGGCGCTGTCTCACCTAGCTAAACCACCATGCGCGACCTCTACGCAACGCTCGGCATACCCCGCACGGCCTCGGAAGCCGACATCAAGAGCGCCTATCGCAAGCTCGCCAAGGAGCTGCACCCCGATCGCAACAAGGACAATCCCAAGGCGGCGGAGAAGTTCTCCGAGGTGACCCGCGCCTACGACCTGCTGTCCGACAAGAACAAGCGCGCGCAGTACGACCGGGGCGAGATCGACGCTGAGGGCAATCCCGCCAATCCCTTCGCCGGCATGGGCGCGCGTGGCGGCTTTGGCCGCGGTAGCGCCTATGGCGCCGGGCCCGGCGGCGGGCCGCAGCCGGGCGATTTCGGCGGCTTCGGCGGGGGCGGCGACGACGTCGACCTGAGTGACCTCTTCGAAGGCCTGTTCGGCGGGCGCAGCCGGCAACAGAACGGCGGCGCACGGCGCGGCTTCGGGCGCCAGCCCCCGCCGCCGCCGCCGAAGCGCGGCGCGGATATCCAGTACCGGCTCGCCGTGCCCTTCGTCGAAGCCGCCGCGGGGCGCGACCAGCGCATCACCCTCGCCGACGGCAAGGCGATCAGCCTCAAGCTGCCCGCGGGCGTCGAGGACGGCACGATGATGCGCCTCAAGGACAAGGGCCACCCCGGTCCGGGCGGAAACGGCGACGGAATCGTGATGGTCGAGGTCGGCAGTCACCCGTTCTTCAGGCGCGAAGGCGACAACATCCGCATGGACCTGCCGATCACCCTAGACGAGGCAGTGCGCGGCGCCAAGGTCAAGTGTCCGACGGTTGACGGCGCGGTGATGCTGACGATCAAGCCGGGCAGTTCCAGCGGCACGGTGATGCGGCTTGCGGGCAAGGGCTGGACGCGCAAGAATGCCAAGCTCGTGGACGGCAACCACGAACGCGGCGATCAGCTGGTGACCCTCGAGATCCAGCTGCCCGCCGATCTCGGCCCGCTCGAGCAGCGCCTCGAGGGCTGGATCGACACCGCCCGCCCGCGCGAGAAGTTCGGCCTCTAGGCGGCCGGGCGACGCAAGGTTGAAGGCTGGAGGGCCGGTGCCCGTGACGAAGACCGAGGCGCCCCTCCCCGCTCCCGCCACCGCCGAACACGCCGGCACGCCCTCGCGCGCCTGGGCCGTCGCCAAGCGCGTCGCGATCGACACCTTCAACGACGGCTTCATCCACGCCGGCAACCTCGCCTACCTGTCGATGCTGGCGATCTTCCCCTTCTTCATCCTCGGGGCGGCGCTGTTCGAGCTCATCGGCGGGCGCGACAACGCACAGCAGATCGTCTTCGCCGTCGCCCGTGCCATGCCGAGCTCGGTTGCGACAGTGATCGTGCCCGTCGCCGAGACGGTCATCACCAACCGCTCGGGCTGGCTGTTGTGGACGGGCGCGGCGGTCGCGCTGTGGACTGTCTCGAGCCTGATCGAGACGATCCGCGACATCCTGCGCCGCGCCTACGGCACCACGAGCACGAGCGGCTTCTGGAAGAAGCGCCTGCTGTCGGCCGGGCTGATCCTCGCGGCGGTGGTGACGCTGATGCTCTCGCTGTTCGCGCAGGTGCTGATCGGCGGTGCGCAGGAAGTGATCCTCGCCGTGGTCCCGCAGCTCGGCGAGTGGATCGGCACCCTCAGGCTGTCCCGGATCGTGCCTGGCATCGGCCTCGCGCTCTCGCTGTGGATCCTGTTCCTGACCCTCACCCCCTCGCATTTCCGCGGCCGCCAGTGGCCCAAATGGCCCGGTGCGCTGTTCACGACGGTGTGGTGGCTGGTGGTCGCCGCAGCCCTGCCGGTGGTGCTGCGCGGCGCCTTCTCCTACGACATCACCTACGGCAGCCTCGCCGGGAGCATCGTGACCTTGCTGTTTTTCTGGCTCGTCGGCCTCGGGCTCGTTATTGGCGCGCAGTTGAACGCTGCGCTTGCGCTGGTGGAATCGCCGCCGCAAGAGGCCGTGGCACCCAAGGAGTAGGCGTCGATGAACGGATTGATGGCAGGAAAGCGCGGCCTGATCATGGGCCTCGCCAACGACAAGTCGCTCGCCTGGGGCATCGCCAAGAAGCTCGCCGAGCAGGGTGCCGAGCTCGCCTTCTCCTATCAAGGCGAAGCATTGGCGAAGCGCGTGATCCCGCTCGCCGCCGAGCTGGGCAGCGACTTCACCTTCGAATGCGACGTGGCGAAGATGGAATCGCTCGATGCCGCCTTCGCCACCCTCAAGCAGCGCTGGGAGACGATCGACTTCGTCGTCCACGCGATCGGCTTTTCCGACAAGAACGAACTGCGCGGCAAGTATATCGACACCAGCCTCGACAACTTCCTGCTGACGATGAACGTCTCGGCCTATTCGCTGGTCGCGATCGCCAAGCGCGCTTCCGACATGATGCCGGAAAGCGGCGGCGCGATCCTGACGCTCTCCTACTACGGCGCCGAGAAGGTCGTGCCGCACTACAACGTCATGGGCGTCGCCAAGGCCGCACTCGAGACGAGCGTCAAGTATCTCGCCAACGACTTGGGCCCGCGCAACATCCGCGTGAACGCGATCAGCGTCGGCCCGATCAAGACGCTGGCGGCAAGCGGGGTCGGCGACTTCCGCTACATCCTCAAGTGGAACGAATACAACGCGCCCCTGCGCCGCAACGTGACGATCGAGGACGTGGGCGGCGCGGGGCTCTACCTGCTCTCCGACCTTTCCTCCGGTGTCACCGGGGAAACGCACCATGTCGATGCCGGCTACCACGTGGTCGGCATGAAGCAGGAAGACGCGCCGGATATCGCGCTAGGGTGAGCGGCGCATAGATTGAGATTCAGACTTTCGCTGTTGTCTAGCCTTTTGAAAGGCGGCGGCATCTCAAACTCAGTATTTTTCCTGATCAATTTGAAGGCTTTGGCGGCGAATGGCTTCGTTTGGACAAGGTTGCATTAGCTGGCCAGGATGGTCTAGGCAGGGCTCGATGCAGCATCGACTCTAGGGCTGAGCAGCTAGCAGTGTCGGGTCGCATCAGCGGGACAATTGCAAGCGGCTAAGAGGCAAATGACAAGCAGGCGGCAGGCAGAAGCAAATCGGCGAAATGCTTTGAGGAGTACGGGGCCGAGGACACCTGACGGGCGCACGGCAAGCAGCAGAAATGCCCTACGGCATGGAGTGCTGAGCACGAACTTTCTCGCAGGCCATGAGAATCGCGATCTTTTTGCGAATCTGCTTGAAGAGCTCGTGACAGAATACGAACCAGAGACAGCGAGAGAGTCTCTGCTGGTCGAGCGCCTGGCTATGCTGTTTTGGCGCGAACGGCGACTGGCGATCGCCGAGTCGGAGCAGGCCGATTTGCAGTTTGCTGAGGGGGCGGGTCCCTATGGAACCGGTCGACGAAACGTTCCGATCATGGATCAACTTTTGGTTGGCCGCTATCAGGGGATGCTGGCTCGTCAGATAAAGGAAACCTTGCGCGACCTCCGCGATGAGCGAGATAGTCGCTTGCTTCAAATTGACTTGCCCATTGATGGAGATGATGGGCCTGACGACGGGAATGAATTCTGACTGCTCTGCCACCTGAAAACTGGACCATTCGCGGCTAGAGTTTTCCGCTGTAGACATCCTTGGCTGGGCGAGGAGGTTTGGCGTGAAGGCATCGAAGTTCACGGACGCGCAGAAAGCGTTCGTCATCAAGCAGGGCGAGGAAGGGACGCCAGTGGCGGAGGTCTGCCGCAAGGCGGGGATCAGTCAGGCGACCCCGGCCTTCGCCGGGGCAGGCCAAGCTTCAACTGGAAGAAGAAGTACGCGGGGCTGCTGCCATCGGAGATGCGGCGGCTGCGCGAGCTGGAGGATGAGAACAGCCGGCTCAAGAAGATCGTTGCCGATCTGACGCTCGATCGCGAGATGCTGCAGGATGTCATCAAGCGACCCGTAGGGCGGCGAAGCGAAGCGCAGCCAACGCTCTTAGGCCGGATCGGAAGCGCGAGCTGGTCGACGGGATGCTGTTGGACTGGGGCGTGTCGATCCGGAGGGCCTGCCGGGTTCTGCCGTTCGACACTTCCAGTTACCACTATCAGTCCCGCCGCGCCGATCCGGCCTATCTGAAAAAACGCATCAAGGAGATCTGTGCGACACACGTCCGCTACGGCTATCGTCGTGTCTATCACATCCTGCGCCGGGAGGGCTGGGTCGTGAACGCCAAAGGTCTATCGACTTTACAGGGAGTTGGGCTTGCAGCTGCGCAACAAGACTCCCAAGCGGCGGGTCAAGGCGAAGCTCAGGGAGGACCGTGCATCTGCGATCCGGCCGAACGATGTCTAGGCGATGGACTTCGTACACGACCAGCTGGCGACGGGTCGGAAGCTGCGTATCCTGACCGTGGTGGATACGTTCTCGCGGCTATCGCCCGTGGTCGATCCGCGGTTCAGCTATCGGGGCGGGGACGTGGTCGCAACCTTGGAAAAGGCTTGCCGGAAGATCGGCTATCCCAAGACGATCAGGGTCGACAATGGTAGCGAGTTCATCTCTCGGGACATGGATCTGTGGGCTTACCAGCGCGGTGTGACCCTGGACTTCTCCCGCCCTGGTAAGCCCACAGACAATGCGTTCATCGAAGCGTTCAACAGCAAGCTGCGCAGCGAATGCCTGAACGCTCACTGGTTCCTGTCGCTGCAAGATGCTTGCGAAAAGCTGGAGGCCTGGCGTAGACACTACAACGAAGAGCGACCGCACAGCGCGATCGGGAATATCCCCCCGATCATGCTGGCAAACTCAGCCGGTGAGACCAGCCCACCGGATCTGAGCAAGGCGGAAAACTCCAGACCCGAGCGGTCCAAGGTTGGGTAGCAGTGCAACTACCGCCCGGCTCTAATCCCAGCTGGGGGAAAGCTGGGGGTCACGTCAAAGTCTTTTGTCAACACGGCCTAGCACCAGTGCGGCATCCTTGCGGCCCGGCCCGATCGCCGAACCTCCGCCTTATTGACCGCCCGCCGGCTGGGTCATCAAGCTGGCGAGCACGACCGAGGCGTCGCCGGGGCATTCGGCGCCGTCCTCGTGGCGGTGGCCGGGCACGCCAGCGGTCAGCGCGTGCATCAGCGGCGAAATGTTGGCAGGCGGTGCCGCGTCCGTCCGCTTGCCGGCAGCAATGCGAAAGATGGTGCGGCCTTCCTTGACCGTCTCAGTCACCTTGATGTCGGCGATCGTGGCGGGCTCGACCGCGGTCGGATCAGACGAGAGGATCACAAAATCGGCAAGCTTGCCGACCTTGAGGCTGCCCTTCCGGTCCTCCTCGAACTTCTGGTAGGCGGGCCAGATCGTCATGGCCTTCAAGGCGGTGATCACGTCCACGCGCTGATCGGGGCCGAGGATGCGGCCCGATCCGCGGGCACGGCGGGTGACGGTCGCATCAAGCACCCGCATCGAATCCGGAAAGGCGACCGGCGCATCATGATGGCTGGTGAAGATCATGCCGTTCGCGCGCACCCAGCCTGTCGGCGAGATGTTCTGTGCCGCTTCCGGGCCGATGGTGTGTTCGAGGTGCCAGTCGCCCCAGTAAAAGGTGTGCATCGGGAACAGCGAGGGTATGACGCCGACCGCCTTGTAGCCATCGACCTGGTCGCGGCGCATGAACTGGCCGTGGATCAGGACCGGGCGCTTGGCCTTGGCCTCGGGGAAGCGCGCCTGGGCGGCGCGGTGCGCGGCGATCAGCAGGTCCTGCGCGCGTTCGCCATTCGCGTGGGTGAGGATCTGGATACCGTTCTCGGCCGCCCAGCTGATCGACGACATGACCTGTTCGGCGTTGGCCGAGGCATATCCCGAGTAGCCCTTGGGGTAATTGCCGACCGGGTCGTAGTAGGGGCGGTCACGCCACGCGGTGAAGCCCTGCGGCGACCCGTCGATGGTGAGCTTGGCCCCCGCAAGCCGGAACCGGTTGGCATAGGCGCCCGACACGTTTGCCTTGATGAAGTCGCGGTCGATCAGCACGTCGGCATAGGCGATGATGTCGTTCTGGAACCCGCCCTCGGCGGCGACCTGCTGCAGCACCTTGACCACGTCCGGGGTGGCCCGGCCTTCCTCGGCCGTAGTGTAGCCGTAGCGGGCCCACAGCTTGGCGCCTTCGCGAGCAAACACCTTGAGCCCTTCAGGTCCGAGACGCGCAAGAGCCACCGGGGCCGCCGTGAAGAAGGCGGTTTCCTCGAGCACGCCATTGGGCTCGTTCGTCCCAGGCTTGCGCTGGATGACGCCGCCTTCGGGGTTCTTGGTCTCGGCGGTGATCCCGGCCGCGGCAAGGAATGCGGAGTTGACGGCGCCGATATGACCCGACTGGTGGACGAGCAGGATCGGGATGTCCTTCGACACGGCGTCGAGCTCTTCCTTCGTCGGGTGACGCTGTTCGGCAAGCTGGCTGTTGTCATAGCCGAAACCGACGATCAGCTTGACCTTGGCGACGCTCTCGGCGTTTGCGGCGTGCCAGTCGCGCAAGGTCTGCTGGAGCGAGGCTATGTCGCGCACCTTGCCGTCGGGCGGCGCGAGGAGATTGGCGGACAGCGCCTGCAACCCTCCCAGCACCACATGGCCATGCGCATCGACGAAGCCGGGCAGCATCGTGCGGCCCTTCAGGTCGATCATCTCGGTCTTTGGGCCCTTGAGCTTCATCACCTCGGCGCGGGTGCCGACGGCGACGATCCTGCCATCGTCCTCGGCGACAGCTTCGGCCCGCATCTGGCTGTCTTCCATGGTGATGATCGGCCCGCCGATCCAGATGCGGTCGGCGTCTTCGGCCCATGCCGCCGATCCGGTCGATGCCAGAAGCGATGCTGCGAGCAGCAGAATGCCTTGTCTTTTCATGAAGCTTTTCCCCCCGTTCGCCCCGTAGATTGCAACACGCTTATCAGGCTTGCGTCGGAGGAAATGTAAGATATTGGGCAAACTCACAGGAGCGCATGGGCCACGCGGCATGAAGATGACCGGCAGGGAAGACCTCACGCTGTTCAGCCAGGTCGGTTGGCTGGCACAGCAATCCGCGGCGTTCCGGGAGGCCCTGCTGGCACAGGGCCGCGTCATTTCATTCGCGCGGGGCGATGTGATCTACCGCGAGGGGGACGAAGGGCGCGGCCTCTTTGGCGTGATCGCAGGTAGTGTCATTGTTCTGATCGGGCCACCACGCCTCGTCCCGCGCACCGTGAACCTGATGGCTGCGGGAAGCTGGTTTGGCGCCGGCCCGGTGCTGCGAGGCGGCTTTCGCTCGGTCGAGTTCCGGGCAGCGGAAGATTCGCGACTGATCCTCGTCCCCGGCTCCGTCATCACGCATCTTTCGTCCGCTCATCCCGAAAATGCGCGCGCAATCGGCGCGCTGGCGATGATTGGCCATGACTTGGCGACACGGGTCGCCGCGGAGCTCATGATCCCGGCCTCGAGCCGGCGCATCGCCGCGATCGTCTTGAGGATTGCCGCACCCGACAAGTCCGCGGCGCACGTTGCCGCGGACGGGGTATGCGTCACCCAGTCGCAGCTTGCCGAGATGGCGAACGTCTCCCGCAATGTGGCCAACGCCGCCCTGGTCAAGATGCGGCGAGCGGGATGGATCGAGGCGCGCTATAACAGGATCAGGGTCATCGATGCCGCAGCGCTCGCGGCTTTCGCCTACGGCGAGGATTGAAGCCGACCTTGCGAGATATGCCGTGACTGACAGAATGTCTCGATTTGGGCATTCACCCGCTTGCTTTTCTTTATGGCTTCGGTCTGTATAGCGGCCTTAAGGGGGGGACGAATATGGACTGGTCTTTGATTTCGGCGACGATAACGACGGTGGCCTTGCAGGTTCTGGCCGGTTTCGTCCTTTACATGGTGGGGCGCTGGCTGATCAGTTTCGCGATCGGGGTGCTCAGCCGCGTGCTTACCGCGCGCAACTTCGACCCCACATTGCAGCGCTACATCGCCTCGATCCTGTCCGTGGTGCTGAACATCGTGCTGGTGGTGGCGATCCTCGGCTATTTCGGGATCGAGACGACCAGTTTCGCCGCTCTGCTGGCCGGTGTCGGCCTTGCTATCGGGGCCGCCTGGTCGGGCCTGCTCGCCAACTTCGCCGCCGGCGCGTTCCTGGTGATCTTCCGACCCTACAAGGTCGGCGACTACGTCGTCGGCGGCGGGGTCGAGGGGACGGTCACCGAGGTGGGCCTGTTCAACACCATCATCAACAGTCCCGACAACGTGCAGACCATCGTCGGCAATTCGAAGATGTCGGGTGATGTGGTGAAGAACTACTCGGCGCACGCCTACCGCCGCGTCGATCGCACGGCGCAGCTCGCCTTCGGGGTCGATCCGCTCGATGCCATTGCTCGGCTGAAGCCCGCGCTGGCCGATATCCCCAACGTGCTCGCCGAGCCCGCGCCGGATGTCGAGATCCTCGACTTCAACGAACGCGGGACGGTGCTCGCAGTGCGGCCCTACTGCCATACCGATCACTACTGGCAGGTCTATTTCGACACCAACAGGCTGATCGCCAGGACCTTCGGGGACGCCGGCTATGCCGCGCCCTTCACGGTCGAGCAGAGGAAGGCAGGCTAGGCAGATCGGATTCCGTAGACGCGGCTGTTCGAGCCGATCTGCTGGGATCATGATCCGCGTGTCGGGGGTTCAAGTCCCTCCCTCGCTACCAGTCGTCTCCCGGGTGCGTGGTTCTTCTGCTGCGAAACGATCTCAGCGCAGTCCGCGGGCCTAAGGCGTCAGAGGCCGGACTGGCTGCGAAGGTTGCCCGGGGTTTCGCCGAACCACTTGCGGAAGGAGCGGCCGAAGCTTGATGTGTCGCTGAACCCCAGGGCCTTGCCCACGTCGGCAAGCGGCAGCGCCGGATCGGAGATCAGGGCAAGCGCGCGAGCCTTGCGTTCTTCTTCGACGAGCTTGTGGAAGGTTGTCTGCTGTCGCGCGAGCGATCTGACGATCGTGCGTGTCGAGATGCCCAGGTGCGCCGCTGCCTGCTTGAGCCGCGGCACCTGGCGCATCTCGCCAAGCTGGCAGGAGATATAGTCGCGCAAGGGATCAATGGTCGGATCGCCCGCCACCTCGTTTTCCAGTGCCATGATCTTGGCATTGGCCACGTCCCAGACAAGCGGATCGAAATGGGGGTTGGGTTGCTCCAGCCAGTGGCGCGGAAACAGCAGGGCTTCGGCCCCGTGCGACGGTGTGATCGCACATCGGAACGCGGCGAGAGCGGCCTGCGCTTGCCGAAGGTCGTGCAGGCTCGTCGCCAGTCGCATCCCATCGAGCAGATCCCCCCGATAGGCCGTGACGGCGCGTTGCAGAAGCGTGAGCGCGCAGAGCGCGAACGCGCGGTGCAGTTCTCCCATCGGCCAAACCGGACGGATCGCGATCTCGATCTCGGCCTCGCTTTCGTCAATCGCGACGTGAATCCACAGGTTGCGCGCTGCGAGGCCCCGGGCGACCGCCTTGACCGATGCGCCGAGGTCGGGCCCGTGCAGCACCGCAAGTTCTCCGGCCAGGCTGAGCGCCGGTCGCGGGCGCGTCAGCATATCCTCGACGATCGCAAAGATGTCCGTGTTGTCGACGATGTTGGCCATCATGAGGATATCGTCGGCACGCGTGACCATCGGTGGCAGGGGACCGCTCCCCTCCGCGATCGACGTGCCGTCGCGCAGCCAATCCGGCCAGGCCAGCCATTCGCCGAGGTGCTGGAGGGTTGCCGTCGGCACGCGTGTCGTTGCCCGCGTGCCCATCATGCCGATCGCGCGCTCGGCATCCGCGCGCGAGGATCGCGCGGCGCACGCGCCTCCCGATGCCACGACCTGCAACGATCCTTTGTCTTCAGTCCACATCACGATCTTCCCACCCCCATGGAAGAAACGTGAATATGCAGCCATTTGGCTCGACGACCAAGCGGGAATCTCGGCGCCTCGGGACATTGGTGGCGCGATTTGTCCATGCTGTGGCCGAGAATGCCCATAGCCTCGGGCTGCATTCGTTCGCACTATCGCGGCTCGACATGATGAGCGGCGGCTTTGATGTTCGCGGCGCCGGGGAGGGGTGATGGATTATGCGTGATGCAATTCGGATGACTGCGCCGTGGCTCGTGCTGATGCTGGCGACGGGCTGTGGTGGCGGTTCACCGTCCGCGCCCGCAACGCCGGCGGCGGAACAGGCAGAATTCGCTTGGCCTTCGAGCCTCACGGTCGTCGGCGACGGTTATCCTGGCCCTGGCGCACCGTGCCGGCGCATCGGCGAATCCGCCGCGACGGTCGATTTCCTCGACGACAGTGCCGCTCTGGTGGGCTGTCCCTCGGCCGAGGAGGCCGCCAAGCTGGGTGGCAAGGTGCTGACCGAGATCGACGGAGTGACCCTCGTTTCCGTGCCCAACGACCGAGCCGCGGTGCCCGGTGAGGGCGACGGGCAGGGCGATGCGACCGTCGCTGCCACCAGCTACAACGCGACGGCCCAGATCGCCTGCTCCGGCTACAAGGGGGCCGCCGCCCGGATGTGCGATGCGGGCGTGATCCGCAACGGGAGTGACGGTGTCACGGTCGAGGTGTCGCTGCCCGGCGGCGTCAAGCGCGCGATCTTCTTCAAGCCCGATGGCCGCTTCCTGAGCTTCAGCACCGCCGAGGCCGATGGAACGGCAGCGATGCCGATCAGCGCGACGCGCAAGGGGGACGCGACGATCGCGAAGCTCGGCACGGAAACCTACGAGATCCCCGACGCCTTCGTGCTCGGCGGCTGAGCCTGCTTCCACCGGAAGCAGCTGTGGGGGACGCCGATGGTTTTCGCCAAGCCTCCGAAGTTGCCCGTAGAACCGCTCTAGGAAGTCACAAGTCATGCGCGGGGGCGGCGGGACTTTGGCGCCAAACATCCAGCGGATGGCGCGAAATGTCCAAAGCCAAGCGGGGCCAAATATGTAAGCTTTCAGATCGGACGTGGGGTTCATTGGAGGGGGTTGTCATGAAACGACATGCGGCGAATTTGTGCGCGGTTATCTCGAGTGCGGCGATGGTAATGACGCCGGTTGCAGCGGTGGCCAACACACCGGGGTCGGTGCGCGAC
>JBJTSG010000089.1:0-9441 GCA_046076505.1 Erythrobacter sp.
AGCGCGATGCGTTCGAGCAGCCCCAGCCGCGTGAGCGCGCCGAGCACCCGCGGGACCCTCGACGCCGGGCGGCGCAGCTGGCGACCGAGGGCGCGCAGCGCGCCGTCATGGACGCTCGTCACCGGCAGTTCGAGCAGCCGCATTCCGCCGTCCACCCAGTAGGGAGCGAGCGGGTGGTCGATGTAGTCCGGCCCGCCCTGGAAGCTGTAGTCGAACAGCGGGCGCACCGAGGTGTCGACCCGGATGCCGTGGCGCATCAGCAGGTCGGCGGTGTTGGGGCCCAGCCCGTAGCGTCCCGCGCGGTAGGCCAGCGGCGCTGTCCCGAAGGCGCGCTCGATCGCGTCGCGCAGCGCCTCGAACTTGGCCGCCTCGAGCGCGGGCGACAGGTTCCCGGCGAAGGAGTTGGCCATCGAGACTTCCTCATCGAAGGGCGGGTTGACCCAGGGGTGGCGCTGCACGCCCACCTCGGCCGTGCCGCGCGCGACCGCATCGCCGATGATCTCGACCGCGCGGGGGTCGGAGACGATCGGCCAGTCCACGAGGTAGAGGGGAACGACGCCGAGCCTTTCGCAGAAGGCCTGGAAACGGGGCATCGCGCTCACGTGGCTGAGGCCGTGGCCTTCGCGCGCAAAGGGGCCGCACCAGTCGAACTCCTCCTCGGTGTCGACCGTCAGCAGCACGCGCTGGCCGAAGCCGGGTGCAAAAACGGCCCGACGCCCGGACGGCGGCACATCAAGCATCGAAGTGGCGGTCATGATCCCCAAGTGGCCCCCAGCGCCCGGGTCTGCGGGTTAACCGCCAAGAGCGCCGGACTGAGCTTGGCTATCGCCGAGCAGCGGCAGGGTCAACTCCACCGTATCGCCTTCGCGCCGCAGATCGCCGCCCGCGGCGCGCGCCTCGGCCCGCGCGAGACGCAGCGCGAAGCCGGTTCCGAACAGTCCGGCGTTGATCGTCCCCTGCGCGGGCCGCACGGTCGCGGCGAAGACCTGCTCGTCGGCGGCGAGGCGGGCCGGGAGGGTGCAGACCAGCCGACCGAGGCCGCGGCCTTCGCCGATCAGCGGAGCGAGGGTCACCGCGATCCGCTCGCCGGGCGCGCAAGTCGCCGCGAGGCTCGCGAGCAGGCGCCACACCAGCCCCTCGGCTTCCTCGGTGTCGATCGCGACCAGCAGGGCGGGCGCCTCGGGGAACGTGAGCGCGAGACCGGCATCCTGCGGATCGAGCACCGCCGCCAATTGCGCGGCGGTGCGGCGCACGAGCGCGGCAAGGTCCGCCTCGCCCGATGCGATGGCGAGCGCGCCCGTCTCGAGCCGCGCCAGCCGGTCGAGCTCCTCGAAGCCGGCGAGGATGCGCGCGGCATCGGCGGCGATCGCGGCGGCGAGCGCGCGGTATTCGTGCAGCGCAGGGCCGAACAGTTGCTGCTGGATCACCTCGGCAAAGCCCTGCACGGCAGTCACCGGCGTGCGCAGCTCGTGGAGCAGCTGGCGGATCCGGTCGGCCTCGCGCACCTCGGGCCGGGCCGCGCCCTGCGCCCGATCGGCAGGACGCCGGAAGCGCCCGACATAGCCTGCGAAATGCCCCTCTTCGGAAAAGCGCGGTTCGGCATCGACGACCCAGGCCCCGGCGATCGATGGGGCGCCCTCGAGACTGACGGCGCCGCGCACAATCGGCTGACGGCGCGCGAAGGCACGGCCAAGCCCGGCGCTCTCGTCGCCTGCCGGGGCGAACAGGCGCGTGCCGATCAACATCGGCGCGACCTCGGCCGCGGCCCAGGCGATGCGCCCGGCGGTGTCGGCGGCGAAGCCGAAGCTCGTGACGGGGCGGCCGCTGCGCTCGGGCAACTCGCCGAGCGGCAGGCGCGGCGAGCGGTCGAGATCGACCGGGGCATCGCCGCGTTCGCGGCGGAAGCGCGCGATGCGCTCGACCAGCGCGGAGATCTCGCTGCGGGCGCTCTCGTCCCGGTCGCGCTCGCGGGGCAGGGTGGCGGAGGGCGCGGTTGCGGGCGGCGGGGTCTGACGCCGGGGTATCGGGATCACCTCGGCCGGAGCCGGGGCCTCGGGCTCGCGCGTCGCTGTCGGCGCCTCGGCGGTGGGCATTTCGGGCTCGGCCGCGCGGGCGGCCGGTGCCGGCAGGCCGCGGTCATGCACCCCAAGCATGTCGAGCAGGGCCGCGACATCGAGCGGAAGGTCGCGGCGCAGGCGCAGGAAGCCGCGCGCACGCACGGGCAGGCGCGGGATCAGCGCAGTCCATTCCTCGACCGTCAGCTCCGCGCGGGCGAGCGCCGCTGCGGCGACCTCGGGTTCGTGATCGGCGAGGTGCAAGGCGAGCTCGGGATTGCGGAACCGCCAGCCGGGCTCGCGGATCATCCGCGCGCGGGTCGCGGGGGGGATCGCCTCGCCCAGCGCCTCCATCCTGAGCCATGCGGCCGCCATCAGGCTGCTGTCTCCGCCGCGCCCCAGCCGCCGGTCGCGCCCGAGCAGGTCGAGAAGCTGCCGGAACTGCGTGCGCTGGTTCGCCTCGCCGGTAGCGCGCTGGCGCAGCACGGTGGCAAGGCGGTCGTCGAAGAACAAGCGGAGCGTCTCCTGGCAAGCCCGGGGCGGGCCCGAATCGGCGGGCGGCTGCCGGCGTGCGCACTCCATAGCGCGCGCCAGGCTCGGCGTCTTAGCACCGCCGGACGATAGTCACAGTCTGACGCAAATGGCGCGTTGCAAAGCGGGACAATTGCTGGCAGACATAATAATATTAGCCTAGCGAGCTGTCAGGCGCGCTGAGTGTTTCGTTCGTTGCAAATAACACGCGCGACCCCTCGCCTTCGCGGGTCCTCGCGCCGGGGGAGCTTCAACCACGTGGCCAATCTCGACGATATCGATCGCCGCCTGCTGGCGGAACTGCAGGCGGAAGGCCGCGTCACCAATGTGGAACTCGCCCAGCGGGTCGGGTTGACCGCGCCGCCGTGCCTGCGCCGGGTCCGGGGCCTTGAGGAAGACGGGGTGATCCGCGGCTACCACGCCGACCTCGACCCGTCCAAGCTCGGCTTCGCGATCACCGTTTTCGCGATGGTGAGCCTCAAGAGCCAGGCTGAAAGCAGCTTGCGCGAGTTCGAGGAGCACATGCGTGCGCTGCCCGAGGTGCGCGAATGCCACATGCTCAACGGCGAGATCGACTTCATCCTCAAGATCGTCAGCAAGGACCTGCAGAGCTTCCAGGAGTTCCTGACCGGCAAGCTGACGCCGGCCCCCAACGTGGAGAGCGTCAAGACCTCGCTCACCATCCGCACCGCCAAGCAGGAACCCGGCGTTCCGCTGTGAGCTGGAGAAAGAACGCTGCGGTACTGGCCTTCGCGGGCCTCGCAATCGCGGGCTGTTCGCCGGCCGGACCCAAAGACTTCGACTCCATGTCGGGAGAGGAACACCTCGCCTGCGCGGTCGATATCAGCGCCTACACCTACCTGGTGGCGGGGGGCAAAATTCCCGCCGACAGCGCTCAGGCAGGCCAGGCGGCGATTGCGCTGGGCTGGCAAAGCAACGCCTATGCCGTCCCATTGAAGGCTGATCCTGCCGCCAAGATCAACGCGGCGCGCGTCGCGCTCCTGGCGAAGGACAAGCCCGACGCGATTGCCGGGCGCGCGGCCGCCTGCATTGCAGTTGCGGTTGCCAAGGGCGAAGTGCGGTAGCACTTTGGCGCGGCGGCACGCTTGCCGAAGATTGAAGAGCCTGCCTTGACCGATGCTTCCGCCGCCCTGACCGCCCCCGTCACCGGACATTGCCTGTGTGGTGCGGTGACCATCACCGTCACGGCCATGCATCCCTAGGTCGACATCTGCCACTTTGCCATGTGCCTGGGGGTGGGGCGGCGCTTTCCATGCGGGCGTGAAGGGCGAGAGCGTGGCGGTCGCGGGCGAGGAAGCGGTCACCGTTTACCGCTCGAGCGAATGGGCCGAGCGCGCCTTCTGCGGCACTTGCGGCACCAACTTGTGGTATCGCTTCCTGCCGACCGGCACCTGCAGCCTCCTCGCCGGACTGTTCGACCTGCCGCAGGGCTTCGGCATCGAGCAGCAGATTTTCGTCGACGATAAGCCCGATTGGCATGATATTGCTCAGGCCTTGCCAAGACGCCGGTCGGCGGCTTCGATGCCGACGGCGCCGAAGTGCGGGTGAAGATCGACTGCTAGTGCAGCTTCAGCTTGGGCCGCACGATGCGATTCACGCGGCCTACCAGCATCAGGAAGGTCGCCTTCGCCCAGCCGTGGATGCCGATCAGGTGCAGACGGTAGAGCGAGGTGTAGATGAAGCGCGCCAGCCGCCCCTCGATCGCCATGCTCCCGCCGATGAGGTTGCCTATGAGGCTCCCAACGGTCGAGAAGCGCGAAAGCGACACCAGCGAGCCCTTGTCGCGGTAGACGAAGTGGGTGAGCGGGCGGCCCTGCTGCATCCGAACGATGTTGGCGAACACCGTCTCGGCCATCTGGTGCGCGGCCTGCGCACGCGGGGGCACAGGGCGCTCTTCGCCCGCGGGGGTGTAGCTCGCGCAGTCGCCGAGCGCGAAGATGATGGGATCCACCGTCGATTGCAGCGTGTCGGTGACGATGATCTGGTTGCGGCTGTTGGTCTCGAGCCCGAGGTGCGAGAGGAATTCCGCACCCTTCACGCCCGCGGCCCAGACGATGAGGTCGGCCTCGATCACCTCCCCGGTCCTTGTGACGAGCTGGCGCGGGTGCGCCTCGACCACCTGCACATCGGGGCGCACGTTGACGCCGAGCACCTCGAGCTCGTGCTTGGCGGCTGCGGCGAGCTTGTCGGGGAGCGCGGGAAGGATGCGCGGTCCGGCCTCGAGCAGGGTCACGTGCATCCGGCTCTCGTCGAACACCTCGAGCCCGTAGTGGCGCAAGGCGCCGGCGGCATTGTAGAGCTCGGCCGCCAGCTCCACCCCGGTCGCGCCGCCGCCGACGATCGCGACCCGCACCTGCTCGTTCGCGCCCGGGTCCTTCATCATCGCCCGGCTGACGCGCAGACAGTGGTTGAGCAGGCGGGTGCGGAAGCGGTCAGCCTGCTCGCGCGAATCGAGGTAGAGGCAGTGCTCCTTGACGCCCGGCACGCCGAAATCGTTCGACACCGAGCCGACCGCGAGCGCGAGAATGTCGTAGCGGATCGTGTGGCCCGCGATCAGCTCGCTGCCGTCCTCGTCCTTGACCGGCGCGAGGGCGATCGTCTTGGCCGCGCGGTCGATGCTCTCGAGGCTGCCCTGGAAGAAGCGGTAGCCCCAGCGGTAGCAGTGCCCTCTGTAGCCGACCTCGTCGAGGTTTGCGTCCAACGATCCGGCGGCGACCTCGTGCAACAGCGGCTTCCAGATGTGGCTGAGGTTCTTGTCGACGAGGATGATGTCGTGCCGCTTGCGCCCGTATTTCGCGCCCAGCCGGCGGACCAGTTCGAGCCCGCCCGCGCCGCCTCCGACAACGACGATCTGGGTCTTGCGGTTCATTCAGGCACTCCTTCGTCAGCGTGCAGCGCAATCCCGGAGCCAATGTAGCCCGGGAGCAAAACAAAATCGCGTCAAATCATGTCGGTGGCGCTTGGCACGCCGGCCGGCACGATCGTCTCGACGGGGAGGAACGGGAAACTGCATAGGCAAGCGGGGGGCGAGGTCCAAGCCCTGCCGCCCGCCGCTGAGTCGATTTGTGCTGCGGTGCAGCAAAAATGCACCGCTCGGCGGCGCGTCAGCCCTCGGGATCGAGCCGGCCGAAGAAGCCGATCACCTTGACCCCCTTGCCCGCATCGTTGACCTCGGTGACATCGAAGCCTTCCATGACGGTCTTGCCGTCCATGTCGATCGCCCAGTGGTGGCGGCAGAAGTTGTTCTGCATCTCGATCCGGCTCGCGTGGCGGTAAAGGGCGGCTGGGAAGGCGGCGCGGGTCGCCTCGACCATCGCGAGGAAGGGTTCGCGCCCGATGATGTTGTGGCGCGGATCGACGAAGTGGACGTTGTGCTCCATCGAAGCCTCGCACATCGCGCGGCGCCGGTCGGGATCGGGCGTGTTCCAGATCGCGATCATCGTCTTGAGGTTCGTTTCCCAAGGCGCCATCGCGATCAGCCCTCGCGGCTCTCCAGCCACTTCTCGAGCCACTTGATCGAATAGTCGCCGTTCAGCACGTCGTCCTGCCGCAGCAGTTCCTGGTGGAGCGGGATGTTGGTCTTCACCCCCTCTACCACCATTTCTTCCAGTGCCCGGCGCAGGCGCATGATGCAGCCTTCGCGGGTGCGGCCATAGACGATCAGTTTGGCGATCATGCTGTCGTAGTAGGGCGGGATGCGGTAGCCCGCGTAGAGGCCGCTATCGACGCGCACATGCATGCCGCCGGCGGCGTGGTAGTAGGTCACGAGGCCGGGCGAGGGGGCGAAATTGAACGGGTCTTCGGCATTGATCCGGCACTCGATCGCGTGGCCCTTGAACTCGATATCCTCCTGCGCGACCGAGAGCGGGCGGCCCTCGGCGATGCGGATCTGTTCGCGCACCAGATCGACCCCGGTGATCGCCTCGGTGACGGGGTGTTCGACCTGAAGGCGGGTGTTCATCTCGATGAAGTAGAACTCGCCGTTCTCCCACAGGAATTCGATCGTCCCTGCGCCGCGATAGCCCATGTCGCGCATCGCCTGCGCGCAGACCTCGCCCATCCGGTCGCGCTCGGCGGCGCTGATCACCGGGGAGGGGGCTTCCTCAAGCACCTTCTGGTGGCGGCGCTGGAGCGAGCAGTCGCGCTCGCCCAGATGGATCGCGCCGCCCTGGCCGTCGCCGAACACCTGGAATTCGATGTGGCGCGGATTGCCAAGGTATTTCTCGATATAGACCGTGGCGTCGCCGAAGGCGGCCTTCGCCTCGCTGCCGGCCTGCTGCATGAGGCTCTCGAGCTTGTCCTCGCTCTCGCACACCTTCATGCCGCGCCCGCCGCCGCCGCTCGCCGCCTTGATGATAACGGGGTAGCCGATTGCCTTGGCGATCCGGCGCGCTTCGTCGAAGTCGCTGACCGCGCCGTCAGAGCCCGGCACCAGCGGCAGGCCGAGGGCCCCTGCGGTACGCTTGGCCTCGACCTTGTCGCCCATGGTGCGGATGTGCTCGGGCTTGGGGCCGATCCAGATGATGTCGTGGGCCTCGACGATGTCGGCGAACTTGGCGTTCTCCGACAGGAAGCCGTAGCCCGGGTGGATCGCGTCGCACTGGGCGATCTCGGCGGCGGAGATGATGTTCGCGATGTTGAGATAGCTCTCGCTCGCCGGCGGCGGGCCGATGCACACCGCGTGGTCGGCAAGGCGGACATGCATCGCGTCGGCATCGGCGGTGGAGTGCACCGCGACCGTCTCGATCCCGATTTCATGGGCCGCACGGTGAATGCGCAGCGCGATTTCGCCGCGGTTGGCGATCAGGATGCGTTTGATGCCCATGGGTTTAGGCGATCACCACGAGGGGCTGGTCGAACTCGACCGGCTGGGCGTTCTCGACCAGGATCGCGGTGACCGTACCGGACTTGGGCGCGGTGATCGGGTTCATCACCTTCATCGCCTCGACGATGAGGAGCGTGTCGCCCTCCTTCACGGCCGCGCCGACGCTCACGAAGTTGGCAGCGCCCGGTTCGGGGGCGAGGTAGCAGGTGCCGACCATCGGCGACTTGACCGCGTTCTTGATGTCGGGGCCTGCGGCAGGCGCGGGTTCGGCCGGAGCGGCGGCGGGCGCCGGTGCGGCAGCGGCCGGTGCGGGCGCGGCCGCGACAGGCGCGGGGGCGGCAGCGTAGACGGGCGCGGAGGCCACCGCGCCGCGCGAGACGCGGATCTTGCGGTCGTCGTCCTCGACCTCGATCTCGGTCAGGCCGGTCTCGTTGAGCAGCTCGGCCAGCTCGCGCACCAGCGCGGTGTCGATGTTCATGCCCGACTTGCGACCGTTTGCCTTGCCGCCGTGGCCGTCGTCGTGTGCCATGTGTGCCCCTTGAAGAAAAGCTGCGCTGGTGAAGCGCGAGGGACTATTGCCGCGAATTGCGGCTGGCAAGTGGCAAGGTTGCGAAATGTGAAAGAGCGGTGACGATTCACACCGTGCCCGACGCTACGGCTTCGAGGGCGATCCGGTAGGAATCGGCCCCGTGCCCTTCGACGGTGAGCGCGGCCGCCATGCCGACATAGGAGAGGTGGCGAAAAGCCTCGCGGGTCTTGGGGTCGGAGAGGTGCACCTCGATCACCGGTGTCCTGATCGCCTTGATCGCATCGAGCAGCGCGATCGAGGTGTGGGTATAGGCCGCCGCATTAAGCAGCACCGCCCGCGCGCCCTCGGCCTGGGCTTCGTGGAGCCAGTCCACCAGCATCCCCTCGTGATTGGTCTGGCGCATTTCTATCTCGAGCCCGAGCTCGCGCGCCCGGTCTTCCAGCATCCCGGCAATATCTTCCAGGGTGGTGGTGCCGTAGATCTCCGGCTCGCGAAGCCCAAGCAGATTGAGGTTGGGGCCGTTGAGGACGTAGACGAGGTTGCTCATGGTTCCTGTCAAAGAACTTCGCGGCAGAAATCGTCAATCCTCGATCAAACGTAAACTCGCTTTTTGAGTTCAACCCCTACTGGTCCACGCCCTTGACCTTCCCCCACTGGCGCGCTGCGGTGTAGCCGAGGTAGCCGGTGCCGAAGAGCGCGTAGAGCGAGTCCGGCAGCCCTGCGAGATAGGCGTTCATCCCCGCCGCGATGTCGCGCGCGGCGACGGGGTTGAAGGCGCTGAGCACCCCCATCGGCAACGCGGCGAGCAGCAGGATGTACATGACGTAGAGGAAGCTCGGCCGGGCGCGGCTGGTCCAGGGGTCGGCCGAATTGGCCTCGGCGACGATCGCCTTGAGCTGCGCCTCGATCATCTGCATTTCCTGCGTGCCTTCGAGCGCGATCAGTTCCAGCTTGGCCTTGGCGCGGGCTTCCTTGTCGGGGATGATCTTGTCGATGATCGAGGCGAGGGGGCCGATGAGGGCGTCGACGAGGGACATTGGTGCGCTCCTTGGCTGCGAGTCGCACGAAAATGACCAAATCGGTTCAAGTAGGAAAACGAAATAACCTAATTCGCCGCCGCCTCGGCCAGCAACCGCTGCGCCAAGGCCAGATGGGGACGGTCGAGCATCGCCCCGTCCAAGGCCACCACGCCCGCGCCGGGATGATCGGCAAAGGCCTGCACCACCGCGCGGGCGTGGGCGAGTTCCTCGGCGCTGGGGGTGAAGGCGGCGTTGATCGGATCGACCTGCGCGGGGTGGATCGCCAGCATCCCGCGGAACCCCTGCGCCCGCACCCGCTGCGCGCGCGCGGCCAGCGCTTCAAGGTCGCGGAATTCGGGCTGCACCGTCTCGATCGCTGCCACCCCCGCTGCGCTCGCGCCGATCAGGCACAGGCTGCGCGCCATTTCGTAGGTCTGCGAATACTCGCCATCCGGCCCCCGC
>JBJTSG010000090.1:0-4836 GCA_046076505.1 Erythrobacter sp.
CCGCGCTCGGGCGTGGCGGTGCGCCTTGCCAGGGGCGACATCCTCACCGTGATCGATCCGGAAGGCGGGCAGGGCAGCGACATGCTCGCCGTGTCGACCGAGGACCCGCGGGAGATCCTCTCCAACGGCCGCACCCTCGACTACGAGGAAACGCTGCGGCTCGGAGAGGGATCGCGCCTGTGGTCGAACCGCTCGCGGGTGATGCTGACGATCGTCGAGGACACGAGCCCCCACCACGATTTCCTGCTGACGCCGTGCTCGGAAGGGACCTTCAAGCACTTCTACCCCGACAAGCCGGTGCATCGCGGCTGCTTCGGCAACCTTGCCGAGGCGCTCGCCCCTCACGGCGTGGAACCCGATGCGATTCCCGTGGCCTTCAACATCTTCATGAACGTGACGGTTGCAGAGGACGGAAAGATCGCCGTGCTCCCGCCCCGGACGAAGCCCGGCGACTTCACCCGCTTCCGTGCGGAGATCGACCTGGTGGTGGGGCTGACCGCGTGCTCGGCCTATGCCTCGAACGGTGGGAGCTTCAAGCCGATCGACTACGTGGTCGACACGGTGCGCTGATGAACGAAGGGCCCGGCGAATGACGCCGCCCCCCCTCCCTTGCGTTCAGACGTTCTGGCCGGCGCCGGTGCCCTGCTGGCTGGTGGCCATGTCGCCGGTTTCCTGGCCGGTGCTGCTGCCGCCCTGCGGCTGCTCGCCGCCAGCGGCGACCTTCTCGTCGGCCTTGTCGAGCAGCTCGTCCTTCGTCTGGCGAGCTGTCTCGCCGGTCTTCCCCCGCGTGCTCGCGGCGCTCAACCCGGCGGGTGCAGCGCCGGCGTCGAGCGCGAGCGGTACGCCGGCACCGGGTGGGCCCGAAACCGTCCCCGCCTCGCCCTCCGCAACCCGACCTACACCTACAACCCCGACCTGTTCTGGGATGCCGATCCGAGCCGCGAGAAGGAGC
This sequence comes from Erythrobacter sp., assembly GCA_046076505.1. GTDB lineage: Bacteria > Pseudomonadota > Alphaproteobacteria > Sphingomonadales > Sphingomonadaceae > Erythrobacter. The sequence continues at coordinate 953 of JBJTSG010000090.1, forward strand.
ACCTGCCGGCGGGGCCGAACAGCCCGGTGGGAGTGGTGTGGATCGACCTCACCAAGGAACACTACGGCATCCACGGCACGCCTGTGCCCGAGCTGATCGGGCAGACCCAGAGCCACGGCTGCGTGCGGCTCACCAACTGGGACGCGGCGCGGCTCGCGCAGATGGTGCGCGGCGGGACCAAGGTCGTGTTCCAGCGGTGACACCCGGATGCCTGAGTGTTGCAAATGCATGACAGGTGGTAAGCTAATTGCGCGCGGCTCCGCCTCGCCTGCCCTTTTCCTTTGACCCCCCGTTTCGCAGACGCAACATTCGGCGCGTCGGTAAACCGCATGGGGTCGCACCCAGCTGAATGCCATGAACCACGAGGGTCCGCGGCAGCAAGACCGCGACGGGGCCTTCGCGGCACGAACAACGAAGCGGCAAAGCGGCTTCGCCGGGGTGGGGTCTTTCCCGCCGGCGAGCGCCGGACAGCGCCGCCACCACATAGGGGTAGCTAATGCAGACCATCACCAGAATGCTCCGATCGGGTTCCGCCATCGCGCTTGTCGCTGCGCTCGGCGCGACCGCCGCCCACGCGGCCGAGGCCGATGCCCCGCTGGCCGTCAGCGCCGCAGCGGCCGCCCAGGCCGAGGCCCAGCCGCAGAGCGACGAGTTCCAGGACGAGACCGGCGGCAACCAGCTGATCGTCACCGGCACCCGCCGCGCCGGCCGCACCGTCGCCGAGAGCCCCGTGCCGGTGGACGTGATCGGTGGCGAGCAGCTGCGCCAGTCGGGCCTCGTCGAGACCGCGCGCCTGCTGCGCGACCTCGTGCCCTCGCTGAACTTCCCGCAGCCCTCGATCACCGACGGCACCGACGCGATCCGCCCGGCGACGCTGCGCGGCCTCGGCCCCGACCAGACGCTGGTGCTGATCAACGGCAAGCGGCGCCACGCCGCAGCGCTGCTCAACCTCAACGGCTCGGTCGGACGCGGCACCGCGGCGGTCGACCTGAACCAGATCCCGTCCTCCTCGATCGGCCGCGTCGAAGTGCTGCGTGACGGTGCCGCGGCGCAATACGGATCGGACGCCATCGCCGGGGTCATCAACTTCCAGCTCAATGACGCGCGCAAGGGCGGCCGCTTCTTCGTCAACTACGGCGGCTTCAACACCCGCATCGAGGGCGTGAAGCAGGTCACCGGCGTCAATGCGACCGCGGGCCAGGTCCCCACCCTGACCGCCGACGGCAACCTCCAGCTCAACAACAACGGCAAGGATTTGAAGGCCACCGACGGCGAGGTGCTGACGATCGGCGGCAACATCGGCCTTCCGCTCGGGGCAGAGGGCTTCATCAACATCACCGCCGAATACCGCGACCGCAACGCCACCAACCGCGGCGGCTTCGACCCGCGGCGCAACTATTCGCAGACCGGACCGCTCGACCCGCGCGAACTGACGCTCAATCGCCGCTACCACCTCTACGGCGATCCCAAGACCGAAGACCTCAACATCGTCGTCAACATGGGCACGCCGATCACCGACGCGGTGAACTTCTACGCCTTCGGCACCTACGGCACCCGCGACGCGACCTCGGCCGGCTTCTACCGCCGCGCCGCCGACAACCGCAACGTCACCGCCATCTACCCCGACGGCTTCCTGCCGCTGATCAACACTGATACCAAGGACTTCTCGATCGTCGGCGGGTTCGACGGCGATCTAGGCGGCTGGAACTGGGACCTGTCCTTCGCCTACGGCCAGAACAAGACCGACTTCCTCATCTCCAACACCCTCAACGCCTCGCTTGGCGCTGCGAGCAAGACGACCTTCGAGGCAGGCGGCATCGACTACAGCCAGATGACCGCCAACCTTGATGTCAACCGCGAGATCGAGATCAAGGGTATCGACAACTTCACCCTGTCCTTCGGAGCCGAGTGGCGCCGCGAAAGCTACCAGCTGACCGCCGGCGAGCCCGACAGCTACCGCGCCGGCCCGGTGCTGGTGGGGACCAACAACCCATCATCACCGGCGCGGGCGCGACCGCCTTCGCCGCCCCCGGCAGCCAGGTGTTCCCCGGCTTCCAGCCGCTTATCGGCGGGGTCGACGTGACGCGCGAGAATTCGCGCAGCAACGTCTCGCTCTACGCCGAAATCGACGCCGACATCACCAAGGGCTTCAACATCCAGGCCGCGGCGCGCTTCGAGGACTACACCGACTTCGGCTCGACGCTGAACGGCAAGGTCGCGAGCCGCCTCGAGCTTGTCGACGGCTTCGCGCTGCGCGGCGCGGTGTCGACCGGCTTCCGCGCACCCTCGCTCCAGCAGCAGTTCTTCGCGGCCGCCGCGACGAACAACATCTGCGGCGTGCTGGTTGACGCGGTGACCCTGCCGGTCAGCAACCCGGTCGCCCGCGCGCTCGGCTCCTCGCCGCTCAAGGCCGAGAAGTCGGTGTCGTGGTCGGCAGGTGCGGTGTTCAACAAGATCGATGGCTTCGACCTCACCTTCGACTACTACCAGATCGACATCGACGACCGCATCGTGCTCACCGACAACCTCACCGCGACGCGCAACGCCGCGGGGGCACCGAGCGGCACCAACCCGGGCCTCGGGATCGCGCAGATCCTCAACAACGCCGGCTTCACCAGCATCTCGGCGGCGCGGTTCTTCTTCAACGGCATCGACACCCGCACCCGCGGCTTCGACCTGATCTGCACCTACCGCACCAATCTCGGCGATTTCGGCACGCTGTCGCTGACCGGCGGCTACAACTGGAACAAGGTCGCGATCACCGGGCGCCGCACCAACCCGGGCAGCCTTGCCCAGGTGCCGGGCATCGACCTGTTCGGCCGCCTCGAATCCCTGCGCATCGAGCGCGGCCAGCCGCGCGACCGCATCAACCTCGGCGCCGACTGGGAGATCGGCTGGTTCAGCGCGACGGTTCGCGCCAACCGCTTCGGCGAGGTGTTCTCGCCGGGCGCGACGCCGATCAACGACGTGCTGCTGAAGCCGCGCTGGATCACCGACCTCGAGTTCCGCCTCACCCCTGAGGGCGGCATCATGGATGGCATCCAGCTGGCGGTGGGGGCGAACAACGTCTTCGACCAGTACCCGACCGTGAACCCGGTCGGCCGCGCGATCGACCCGCTCACCGGCCAGCTGGCGAACCTGTCGGTCAACAACTACTTCCTGCCCTTCTCGTCCTTCTCGCCTTTCGGCTTCAACGGACGCTTCCTCTACGCCCGTATCAGCTACACCTTCTGATCGGGCCGGCAGGCGACACACGGACGGCGGGCAGGGTCATCCTGCCCGCCGTTTTCATGTCAGGGTGAGGAGGTGGCTCCGGCTGCCGTCTCCCCTCCGAGCGCCCGGTAGAGCGTCACGCGGTTGCTCGCCGCGACGAGCCGGCTCGTCAGCAGCGTGCGCTGCGCCTGATAGGCGGCGCGCTGCGCGTCGAGGCTGGCGAGGAAGGAATCGACCCCGCCGCGGTAGCGCAGGTCGGCAAGCTGGAAGGTGTCTTGCGCCGCCTCGACCGACCGGCGGTTGGCGGCAAGCTGCGCCTCGATCGTCCCCGCCCGCGCGAGCGTATCGGCGACGTCGCGGAAAGCGGCCTGCACCGCGCGCTCGTAGCCGGCCACGGCGGCATCGCGCTGCGCCTCGGTCTGGGCGACGCCCGCGCGCGACGCGCCGCCCGCGAAGATCGCGTAGCGCGCGTTCTCGCCGACCGACCAGTTGAAGGCGCTGCCGGTGAACAGGCCCGAAAGCGCCGTGCTGGCAAGCCCCGCGAGCCCGGTCAGCGAGATGCGCGGGAACAGCGCCGCGGGCGCCGCGCCAATTTTTGCCTTGGCGGCGCGCAGCTCGTCTTCCGCCCACAGCACATCGGGGCGGAGCAAGAGGAGTGTCGAATCGACACC
>JBJTSG010000091.1:0-6304 GCA_046076505.1 Erythrobacter sp.
TGCTGCGCGACGAACTGCGCCCGGTGCGCTTCCAGCTCGAGCTGCTGAAGCCCGAGATGCTGCTCGATGAGGCGCGGGTCGGATCGACACTGGTCATGTACGGCTCGGCGCGCATCCCCTCGCCCGCACAGGCCGAGGCGCGGCTCGCAGCGGCGAGGGACGGCGACGAGTACGACAAGAAGGTCGCCGAGCGGCTTGCCGAGAAGGCCAGGTACTACGAGGAAGCCTACCGCCTTGCACGGCTCGTCAGCGAGAAGGGGATCATCGAAAACGGCCTCCGCCAGTTCGTCGTCACCACCGGGGGCGGGCCGTCGATCATGGAGGCGGGCAACCGCGGCGCATCGGACGCAGGCTCCGAATCGATCGGGCTCAACATCGTTCTCCCCCACGAGCAGGCGCCCAACCCCTACGTGACGCCTTACCTCTCGTTCCAGTTCCACTACTTCGCGCTGCGCAAGATGCACTTCCTGCTGCGCGCCCGCGCGGTTGCGGTGTTCCCCGGCGGCTTCGGCACCTTCGACGAGTTCTTCGAGCTCATCACCCTCGTCCAGACCGGCAAGATGAAGCCGATGCCGATCATCCTGTTCGGCAAGGAGTTCTGGGAGCGCGTCGTCAATTTCGAGGCGCTCGCCGAGGAAGGCGTGATCTCCAAGGGCGACCTCGACCTCATCACCTGGTGCGAGACCGCGGAAGAGGCGTGGAAGTGCATCAGCGACTTCAACGAGATCAAGGACCCGACGCTGGACTGAGGACTACCCTCACGCCAGCATCAAGGGAAGGACTGCCTTTCGACAGGCTCAGGGCGAGCGGGTCGAGAGGTCGTCCCCCCGCACTGCCTGGTGCCCGAGCGGGCCGTGCCCCGCGCCATATCCCGGTGCGGCTGCGATGGCGGCGAAGACGAACTCCCGTGCCGCGCCTACCGCTTCGGCGAGCGGCAGGCCCCGCCCCAGCAGCGTCGCGATGGCCGAGGACAGGGTGCAGCCCGTGCCGTGGGTGTGGACGGTGTCGATCCGCGCGTGCTCGTAGAAGCGCGGGGGCTCGCCCGGGATCACGAGCACGTCGGTGATCGTCGTCCCCTCGCCGTGCCCGCCCTTGGCGAGCACCGCTGCGCCGCTCGTCTCGGCGAGCGCCTCGGCGGCGGCGGTCATCGCTGCGATGCCGCTGAACGAGCGGCCCGCCAGCGCGGCGAGTTCGGGCAGGTTGGGGGTGAGGAGCGCGGCGCGCACGAACAGCATCTCGCGCAGCGCCGCCACCGCATCCGGCGCAATCAGCGCTGCGCCGGAGGTCGCGATCATCACCGGATCCAGCACCACCGGCACCGCCAGTCCCTCGAGCGCCGCGGCGACGGCGAGGATCACCTCGGCGTCGTGCAGCATCCCGATCTTCACCGCGTCCACCCCGATGTCACTGGTGCACGAGGCGATCTGCTGCGCGACCATCTGCGGCGCCAGGCCCGCGATCCCCTGCACGCCGACGGTGTTCTGCGCGGTGATCGCGGTCACCGCGGTCATGGCGTAGCCGCCGAGCATCGTGATCGTCTTGATGTCGGCCTGGATGCCCGCCCCGCCGGACGAATCCGAACCGGCGATGGAGAGGATGCGGGGAGGCTTGGGGCTGCTCATGGGATACGCCATAGCAGCCCCGCGCAGCTTCCGTCAGCCCGTCGTCGGCGGCACGGTCTGCTGGTGCTGCACCACATGCCACTCGTCATGCGCGAGGCGTCTCAGGGTGCTCGTGCAATAGGCGGTGTAGGCCTTGTCCGCGCGGTGCGCCTGCGCCTTGTAGTTGATGACGATGAGGCCTTCCTGCGGGCGCACGATGTTCTGGTGGCTGAAGGTCACCTCGTCCCAGCGCGGCGTGTCCTGCACCGCTGCGATCGCGTCCTCGCCGGTGAAGACGAAGGGCTCTGCGGGGAGGACCATCAGGCAGGCCTCATCGATTAGCGCCCGGTAGACCCCGGCATCGCCGGTCCACAGGCTCGCCTCGAATTCCCAGATGCGGGCGTCTTCCATGCTTCGATCTCCCTCGTGTCTCGGGGAGCGAAGGGCGCTGCGGGCCGGAAGGTTTCGCGCGGCGGGGTCGGCCGTGCAATTACCCGGACGGGGACGGGGACGCGCCGTTCACCCCTTGAACTTGCGCGTCGTGCTTGGCGGGAACTTCGCGTGGAGGGCCTTTGCCCGCGTTGGGCGGTCCATCAGCTCGCCGCCGCAATTCGGGCAGCGGTCGTCGAGGTCCTCGGCGCATTCGGCGCAGAAGGTGCACTCGAAGGAGCAGATGAAGGCGCCGGGTGCCTCGGCGGGGAGGAGCACGCCGCAGGTTTCGCAGTCGGGGCGCATTTCGAGCATTGGCTTCACCTCCAGAATTCCGTTCGCCTCTAGCGAAGTCGAGAGACTTCGGGCTAGCGTGTCTCGACTACGCTCGACACGAACGGGATTGTTACACCGCAGCCCTCACCGCCTCGCAGATCGCATCGACGACGTGTTCGACCTGGCGCTGGTCGTCCCCTTCCGCCATCACCCGGATCACCGGTTCTGTGCCCGAAGGGCGGATCACGAGGCGGCCCTTGCCGACGAGCGCGGCCTCGGCCTCGGCGATGACCTTCTGCACGCCCGGGTTGTCGAGCGGCTTGCCGCCCTCGTAGCGCACATTCTTGAGGAGTTGCGGCACGGGGTCGAAGACATGGAGCAGTTCGCTCGCGGGCTTGCCCGAGCGCACCAGGCTCGCGAGCACGCGCAAGGCCGCCACCGTCCCGTCGCCGGTCGTGGCGTAGTCCAGCAGGATCATGTGCCCCGACTGCTCGCCGCCGACATTGTAGCCGCCCGCCTTCATCGCTTCGAGCACATAGCGGTCGCCGACCTTGGCGCGCACCAGATCGAGCCCGCGCCCGTTGAGGTAGCGCTCCAATCCGAGGTTGCTCATCACCGTCGCCACGATGCCGCCGCCCTTGAGGCTGCCGCGATCCTGCATCCGGCCCGCGATCAGCGCCATGATCTGATCGCCATCGACCGCGCGGCCTTTCTCGTCGACGACGATCAGCCGGTCGGCGTCACCGTCCAGCGCGATGCCGATATCCGCGCCCTCCTCGACCACCTTCGCCTGAAGCGCGGCGATCGCGGTGGAACCCACGCCGTCGTTGATGTTCATCCCGTTCGGCGAGACGCCGAGCGTCACCACCTCCGCCCCCAGCTCCCAGATTGCCGACGGGGCGACCTGATAGGCCGCACCGTTGGCGCAATCGACCACGATCTTGAGGCCGTCGAAGCGGATCTCGCTCGCCACCGACTGCTTGACCGCGTGAATGTAGCGCCCGCGCGCGTCCTCGATCCGGCGGGCGCGGCCGATCTGTTCGGGCGGCGAGAGCGGGATGTCGGTTTCCATCAGCCGCTCGATCTCGGCCTCGGCCTCGTCGGAGAGCTTGAAGCCGTCGGGGCCGAACAGCTTGATGCCGTTGTCGGCGAAAGGATTGTGGCTGGCCGAGATCATCACGCCCAAGTCGGCGCGCATCTCGCGGGTGAGCAGCGCGATCGCGGGGGTCGGCAAGGGCCCGGTCATGATCACGTCCATGCCCACGCTGGTGAACCCGGCGACGAGCGCGCTTTCCATCATGTAGCCCGACAGGCGCGTGTCCTTGCCGATCACCACCCGGTGGCGATGGCCGCCGCGCATGAAGTGGCGCCCCGCCGCGAGCCCGACCTTCATGGCGGTCGCTGCGGTCATCGCGCCGGCATTGGTGCGCCCCCTGATCCCGTCGGTGCCGAACAGCTTGCGTCCCATGAAATCCGTGACCCTCGTCGTCTCGCTCTCGTGTTGTCTCGCGCTTCTGGCGCGGTTATCGGCCAAAGGGAAGGGCCGCGCTGGCCCCATAGGGACAGGCCGTTGCGAACAAGTGAAGACACGCCCGTCGCTGCCAAGGGCGGGGCCGACGGGAAGTTCACCCTGGTGGAGATCCGCCTGCCGGTGGCGCTGACCTTCGCGGCGCTGGTCGGCGGGCTGGGGGCGGGGATCGTCGGCGCCATGCTCGGCGCACCGCAGGGGGTGAGCGACATCGCCGGCCTCGTCGGCGGGCTGTGGCTGAAGGCGCTGCAGATGACGATCATCCCGCTGGTCGCGGCGCTGCTCGTGCTGGGCCTCACGCAGATGATCTACGCCGCGCGGGTGGGCACGGCGGCGCGGCGGATGATCGCGATCATGGTCGCGGTGCAGCTCGCAGGGGGCGCCTTCACCTCGGTGTTCATGCCGGTGCTGCTGCGCGCCTTTCCGGTTCCGCAGGGGGCGGGCGCGTTCCTGTCCAAGACCCCGGAGACGGTCGGCGAGGTGCCGAAGGTCCTCGATTTCCTCGCCACGCTGGTCTCGCCCAATGTCGTCGCCGCCGCGGCCGAGACCGCGATGCTGCCGCTGACGCTGTTCTTCGTGATGTTCGCGGTCGCCATCACCCGCCTGCCGGGCGAGCAGGGCGAGCGGTTGCTGGGGTTCTTCCATGCGCTCGGCAACGCGATGCTGCTGATCATCGGCTGGGTGCTCGCCGCCGCGCCCGTGGGCGTGCTGGCGCTGGCTTATGGCGTCGGCGTGCAGAGCGGCGGCGGGGCCTTTGCCGCGCTTGGCCATTATGTCGTGACCGTCACCCTGATGGGGACATTCATCTTCTTCCTGGCCTATGTCGTCGCGGGGCTGGTGGGCGGCAAGGGCCTCCCCTCCTTCGCCAAGGCGCTGCTGCCCGCGCAGGCGGTCGCGCTGTCGACGCAGTCGTCGCTCGCGAGCCTGCCGGCGATGCTCGATTCGGCGAGCCGTCTCGGCCTTCGCCCCGCCACCGCCGAGTTCGTCCTGCCGCTCGCGGTGGTGATTTTCCGGGCGACGAGCGCCGCCATGAACCTCGCAGTGGTCTACTACATCGCCGCGCTCGCCGGGGTGGAGGTGGCGCCCACTGTGGCGATCGCCGGAATCCTGATCGCCAGCGTCATCAGCCTTTCGGCGGTGAGCCTGCCCGGCTCGATCAGCTTCGTCGTCTCGATCGGCCCCATCGCGCTCGCCATGGGCGTGCCGGTCGAGCCGCTCGCACTGCTCGTCGCGGTCGAGATGCTGCCCGACCTGATGCGCACCCTCGGCAATGTGACGATGAACGTCGCGGTCACGAGCGCCGTCGACCGCGGCGCGCCGGAGGTTGAGCCCGCCACTCCCGAAACAACGACTTGAAGCCGCAACGCTTCGTCCTCATCTGCGTTGCTGCTACTGAGCCCCACCATTTCCACACTAACGACCCTGGAGAACACCATGGCTTTCGCACTGTCCCCGCTTCCCTATGCCGACACCGCGCTCGAGCCCGCCATCTCGGCTGAGACGCTGTCGTTCCACCACGGCAAGCACCACCAGACCTACGTCGACAAGATGAACGCCGCGATCGCCGGCACCGAGCACGAGACGAAGTCGCTCGAGGAAATCGTCGCCGCCTCGCGCGGGACCAATCAGGGCCTGTTCAACAACGCCGCGCAGACCTGGAACCACGCCTTCTACTGGAACTCGCTCGCGCCCTCGACCACCGAGCCCTCGGCCGAGCTCGCCGCCAAAATCGACGAAGCCTTCGGTTCGATCGATGCATTGAAGCAGCAGCTCAAGGACCGCGGCGCGGGCCACTTCGCGAGCGGCTGGGTGTGGCTCGCCGAGAAGGACGGCAAGCTTTCGGTCGAGGAATCGCACGACGCCGACACGCTGGCGGACAAGGGCATGAACCCGCTGCTGGTGCTAGACGTGTGGGAGCACGCCTACTACCTTGATCACCAGAACAAGCGCCCGAGCTACCTCGACGCGGTGGTCGAGACGAAGCTCAACTGGGCCTTCGCCAGCGAGAACCTCGCGCGCGGCACGGTGTGGACCTACGCCTGATATTTTCCTGCTCGTGAATGGAGGAGGCCCGGGGAGCGATCCCTCGGGCCTTCTTCTTTGCGTCCGCCTTCGTCGTCTCGTGCTCGACACGGGGCTTGGCTGTTCTTCGACACCGACGCCCTCGATAGGCGAGATGGCAAGCGTCAGCCGGGTGCAAATTCTGGCAAACCGCTCTCGGTGGTTCGTTGTCGATGCAGCGGAAGGTAGCCGAGGCCCGTGTCGAGCACGGGGCGACGGAGGTTGAGCCCTATCCCCGCGTGCTCACCCCGTTCCCCGCCGCTACTTCATCGAGCTCTTCGAGGATCGCGCGGTGCGCAACGTCGTCGTCGGTGGAGCGACGCGGGATGCTGCCATTGGCCAGCATTTCCGAAAGCGCGGCGCGCGCCCGGCCGACGCGGCTCTTGATCGTGCCGACCGCGCAGCCGCA
>JBJTSG010000092.1:0-4170 GCA_046076505.1 Erythrobacter sp.
GTTAACCGGTTACCGGAGCCTTGAGGTCCCCGGACCGGGCGCCGTCGCCCACATGTCCCTTCATCAAAAACCAACGATGTCAAAGAGCCGCCAGACAGTAATAGCGGACAGCGCTTCGTTCCCCGATTTACACCGGGGGACCGGCTATCCGAATTTGTTGGCGACCGAGCGTTGCGGTGGCGGTGGAAGCCGTCAGCGCCGCGTCGGTGGAGCCCATCTATGAGCGCTTCCTGATTCGGTCAACGGCTTTTTGCAATTTTATTTCAGGGGCGCGCAAGAACCGCAGAAATCCGCCATTTTTTGCCTACATAGGCAGCCTTTTTGCCCCTCACGCATGGGGTGAATGCCCCATCCAAGGGCCTTTGGAGGGGGTGAATCGCCATCTGAATCACCCGCCAAGCCCCTTTCGCCCCCGCCGCACGCGCTTTGGACTGATTCACGGGCTCCCTTTGCCCGACTCCCGACCGCACCGATTCTCGGATGATGTTGGGACACGCCTCGCCAGGTGGTAGGATGCATGAAGAGCGGGACGGGACCAGAAGCGTTCCGCGTTCCGGGAGAGAGGGTCATAGATATATGCGTGCGCGCCTCGTGCTTGCTGCTGCCCTGCTGGTGCAGGCCGCGCCCCTCGCGGCCGAAAGCCCCGATTCGCCATCGGCGCCCACTGCCCCTGCCGGCCTGATCGATCCGCAGTCCGCAGAACTGCTCGCTCTCGAGCGCGATCGCGACACCCGCTACACTCTCCCGGTGCTCGTCGAGGGGACCGGGCCCTTCGCATTCATGATCGACACCGGCAGCCAGGCGACTGCCGTCACCCACGAGATCCGCGCCGCCGCCGCACTCCCCTTTGCGGGCAAGGCGACGCTCGTCGGCATGGCGAGCCGGCGTGAGGTCGAACTGGTGGATGTCGGGCGAATCGAGTTCGGCTCGAACAGCTACACCAACTTCGCGGCCCCCGTGCTCGCGCGCGAGAATGTCGGGGCCGACGGGATCATCGGCCTCGACGCGCTCCAGGACTTCCGCGTGCTCATCGACTTCCGCAAGCACACCATCGCGCTTGAGGACGCCAGCGTGAAAGCGAAGGCCGGCAGCTACGAGATCGTCGTGCGCGCCCGAAGCAAGCTGGGCCAGCTGCTCATCACCGATGCGATGGTCGAAGGCGTGCGCGCCACCGTCATCATCGACACCGGCGCGCAGGCGAGCCTCGGCAACATCGCGCTGCGCGAACGCATCCGCGCCAAGCGGGCGCAGGACGTCGTCACCACCGACGTCAACGGCGTCGATATCGTCGGCCAGCTCTCCTTCGTGCGCACGCTTTCCATCGAGGGCCTGTCGCTCACCGACGTGCCCCTCACCTTCGCCGACACCCCGGCCTTCGCCGCGCTGGGCCTGCAGGATCAGCCGGTGCTGTCCATCGGGATGCAGCACCTCGCGCTGTTCGACCGTGTGGCGATCGACTTCGCCCGCCAGCGGATCATGTTCGACGTTCCCGCCGATATCGCGCGCGCCATGCGCGAGGCGCAGCGTCGCACCTCCTATTCGCCGCGCTTCTGAACCCTGCGCCTTGCGGGCCGCGCCGGGCGCGCCCACATCAGGGCCCATGCCGCCCGAGACCGCCCCCGCCGCCGACCCCCACAAGAAGCTCCGCTCCAAGGACGTGGAGGGCTGGCCCACGCTGAAGCGGTTCCTCCCCTACCTCTGGCCCAGGGACGACCGCGAGCTGAGGCTGCGCATCGTCATCGCCATGACGCTGGTGCTCGCGGGCAAGGCCGTCACCCTCGCCCTCCCCTTCGCCTACAAGGGCGCGGTCGACGCCATGTCGGGCACGATGCGCGAGGGCGCGAGCGTCGCGTTCGCGCTGGTTGCAGCCTATGCGTTGGGGCGGTTTACCTCGGTCGCTTTCGACAACCTCAGGAACATCGCCTTCGAGCGCGTCGGCCAAATCGCGACGCTTCACCTTGCCGAGGACGTGTTCCACCGCCTCCACCGCCTGTCGCTGCGTTTCCACCTCGCGCGGCGCACCGGCGAAGTCACCAAGATCATCGAACGCGGGACCAAGAGCATCGACCAGATGCTCTACTTCCTGCTGTTCAACATCGCGCCCACGATCATCGAGCTGATCGCGGTGGGCGTCATCTTCTACATCAACTTCGGCATCGAGCTGGTCGCCGCCACCGCCCTCACTGTCGTCGCCTATGTCTACGTGACGCGCGCGATCACCGAATGGCGCACCAAGCTGCGCCGGGAGATGAACGACCTCGACGGCAAGGCCCTGCACCGCGCGGTGGATTCGCTGCTCAACTACGAGACGGTGAAGTATTTCGGCGCCGAGAAGCGCGAGGAGGCGCGCTACTCGCAGGCCGCGCGGGCCTATGCCCTTGCCGCGATCAAGTCCGAGAACTCGGTCGGCCTCCTCAACATGGCGCAGGCGCTGATCACGAACGCGCTGGTCGCGGCCGCGATGGCCTACACCGTGTGGGGCTGGAGCAAGGGCACCATGACGGTCGGCGACCTGGTGCTCGTGAACACCTACCTCATCCAGCTGTTCCGCCCCCTGGACGTGCTCGGCTGGGTGTATCGCACGATCCGCCAGGGCCTCATCGACATGGCCGAGATGTTCCGCCTGATCGACACCGACATCGAGGTGACGGACAAGCCCGGCGCCCCGGCGCTGATCGTCAAGCGGCCCACCGTCGTCTTCGACAACGTCACCTTCGGCTACGATCCGGGCCGAACGATCCTCAACGGCCTTTCCTTCGAGGTACCCGCCGGCTCGACCACCGCGATCGTCGGCCCCTCGGGCGCGGGCAAGAGCACCATCGGGCGGCTGCTGTTCCGCTTCTACGATCCGCTGTCGGGCCGCGTGCTGGTCGGCGGCGAGGACATCGCTTCGGTCACGCAGGAATCCCTGCGCGCGGCGATCGGGATCGTTCCGCAGGATTCGGTGCTGTTCAACGAGAACCTCGCCTACAACATCGCCTATGGCTGCGAGGGCGCGGACCAGGCCATGGTCGAGCGCGCCGCGCGCGACGCTGCGCTCACCCCGCTGATCGAGCGCCTGCCCGACCGCTTCGAGACGATGGTGGGAGAGCGCGGCCTCAAGCTCTCGGGCGGCGAGAAGCAGCGCGTCGCCATCGCGCGGACGCTGGTCAAGAACCCGCCGATCCTGCTGCTCGACGAGGCAACCAGCGCGCTCGACACGCGCACCGAGCAGGAGATCCTCGCGACGCTGCGCCGGATCGCCAAGGGCCGCACCACCCTCGCCATCGCCCACCGCCTCTCGACCATCGCCGACGCCGACAACATCCTCGTCCTCGATCACGGGAAGCTGGCGGAGAGCGGCGACCATGCCGCCCTCCTCAAGCGCGGCGGGCTCTATGCCGAGATGTGGGCGCGCCAGGCCAACGAGCGGCGCGAGGAGGACGTTGCGGCCGAGGCCGCCGAATAGGCCTCATCCCGGCGGGAAGCGCGCGAAGCGGGGCAGCTGGTGGAGCGTCGCGGCCCATGCGGGCGCGTCGGCACACTGGATCAGCTCGCGCGGCGGAAAGGCATCGGGCTCGTCAAGGGTGGCGATCTGGATATCGACGATCCCCGGCAGCACGTCCTCGTTGACATAGGTCAGCCCCGCCCCGCAGGCGCGGCAGAAGCGGCGCTCGGCACCGGGCGAGGAGCGATAGACCGCCGGCTCCCCCTTGGTGAAGCGGAAGCTTTCCTTCCTCACTGCCAGCCAACCCACCGCATGCGCCCCGGCGCAGCGGGCGCAGTCGGAGCATTGGCAGATGGAGGCGCGCACCGGCTCCCCTTCGAAGGCGTAGGCGACGGAACCGCAGTGGCAGCGACCGGTGGGCATGATGGCATTCCCTCACACACGCGGTTGGCCGACTTGGCTCGGCGCTTGGTCGAAGCTACGCTGGCGGGGCCGTGTGATCAATTGCGAGATCGCCATCAACGCCCGCCGCATCATCCGTTGCGGGCCGGGCGCCATCCAGGGGAGAATTTCCGCATGCTTCGTTCCACCCTCGCCGGCGTGCTGCTTGCCGGCGCCGCCCTGCCTGCCCTCGCCCAGACTGCGCCCGCAGCTCCTGCACCGGCCGCGCGGTGCTGATCAGCACCCACTTCGCCAATGTCGCGCAGCTCCACCGCGTCGCCCAGCCGATGGGCGCGCGCACC
>JBJTSG010000093.1:0-4532 GCA_046076505.1 Erythrobacter sp.
GGCTACCATACGCGCGGCGAGTTGACGCGGCGTTAAGCACGCCTGCGGTAGGGCGGGGCCCATGACCCGCGTGCTCCACGTCCTCGACCATTCGCTGCCGCTCCACAGCGGCTACACTTTCCGCACCCGCGCGATCCTCAAGGCGCAGGAGGGGCTTGGGCTCGAGGTGCGGGGACTGACCGGGCAGCGCCACAACCTCGAGGCGGTGGTGAAGGACCTGCGCGAGGAGGAAGACGGTCTCGTCTTCCATCGCACACCCGGCCTGCCCTCCGGACCGCCGCCCTTGCGCGAACTCGGCGAGATCGAGGCGCTCGCGGGCGCGATCCACCGGGTCGCGGCCGAGTGGCGTCCCGACATCATCCACGCCCATTCGCCCGCCCTCGATGGCGCCGCGGCCGAGCGCGCCGCGCGGGCGCTCGGCATTCCTTTCGTTTACGAGATCCGCGCCTTCTGGGAGGATGCGGCGGTCGGCAACCTCGCGGGGACGGAGGGCAACCTCAAGTATCGCCTGACCCGCGCGCTCGAGACACGTGTCGCGCGCGCGGCCGACGCGCTGTTCACGATCTGCCACGGCCTCAAGGACGATCTCGCCGCGCGCGGCATTCCGGCTCGCGGCATCCGGGTGATGCCCAACGGCGTCGACCTGTCGCTGTTCGGCGAGCCGGTCGCGCGGGACGAAGCGCTCGCGCGGGAACTCGGCATCGCGCCGGGCGCGCCGGTGATCGGCTACATCGGAAGCTTCTACGCCTATGAAGGCGTCGATGATCTCATCGCCGCCATGCCGCTGCTGCGCGCCGCGCATCCGGGCACGCGCCTGCTGCTGGTCGGTGCGGGGCCGATGGACGCCGCGTGGCGCGCCGCCGCCGCCGCGCTTCCCGAGCCCGAGGCGGTGATCTTCGCCGGCCGCGTGCCGCACGCCGCGGTCGAGCGCTACTACGCGCTCCTCGACATCCTCGCCTATCCCCGCAAGGGCCAGCGCCTCACCGACCTCGTTACGCCGCTGAAGCCGCTGGAAGCGATGGCCCAGCGCCGGCTGGTCGCCGCTTCGAGCGTCGGCGGGCACCGCGAGCTGATCGAGGACGGGGTGACCGGCACCCTGTTCGCGCCCGACGATCCGGCGGCCTGCGCCGCAGCGCTTGCCCGGCTGCTCGACGCCCGCGCGGGCTGGGAGGCGATCAAGGACCGCGGTCAGGCTCACGTGCGCACCCGCCACGACTGGGCGACGAATGCCCGCGGTTATCTCGATGTTTACCATCACCTGATAAGCCGAGGGCAAGGCGGCGATGCCGAACGCATTGCTGCAAGCGCAGGATGAAAGAGACAGATGGCATCGGGACGTAAGGCCAAGAGCGGCAAGCGCAGCAAGAAGGGCGGCCTGAAGCAGAACTGGGACGGCATCGTCGCCGGGCGGTATTTCGCGCCGGTTGCTGGCCTATGGGGCGCGGCTCTTGGCTGGCTGTCCGTGGCCGTCACGCCCGAAGCGCTTATCGCATCGCTCACCGAGGGCACCTTCATCGCCACGCTCGAAACGCCGGTGCAGACGCTGCTGGCGGGCGGTGCGGCGATGGTATTCGGCTGCGTGCTGTTCGCCGTCGCACACACGCGCTCTGCCGCCGCGCGGCGCCATAACGGCCCGAACTCAATCCTCACCAAGATGAACCGCAAGGTGCACCCGATCGATCCCGTGCGCGATCTCGGCAGCCGGAGCATCGACGAGCCGGTCGAGACGATGCCCTTTGTTACTCCCGCCTGGCGCGATGCCGACGTGGAGGATGCCGAGGAGGAACTGCCTGTCGTGCCGCGCGTCATGCGCGAGGCCGAGGCCGAGGCCGAGGCCGAGCCCGAACCGGAAGTGCCTGCCCTGAACGCGCCGCGGGAGCTCGACCTTGCGCAGTTCGCCGAACTGCCCGGTCGGAACGCAGTGTGGTTCGAGGAACCTCTTGCGCCCGCCGCTCCCGTTGCGGCCGAGCGCCTGGCCGCACCGCGCCCTGTCGCCGCACCTGTCGTGGCCGCGGTGCCCGATCCGGCCCTGGCGGCAGCCAGCCCGCGCCGTCCCGCCGCTGTGCCGCCGGTCCCCGGCGCCGCCGCGCTGGCCCGCCTTCGCGCCTTGCCGCCGGGCGAACTCAGCATGGTGGAGATGGTCGAGCGCTTCGCCGGCGCGCTCCAAGAACACCGCACCAATGCCCCGGCGCGTACCCTTACCGCAGCCGAACTCGCCGCGCGCGAGGCGGCGCTCGCCGAAGCGCTGAAGGCGCTCGCTGCCCTGAGCGGCATCGGTGCCGAGCCCGCGCCAGTCGACCGCGACGAGCCGTTGCGCGACGCCCTCCGCCAGCTGCAGCCGCGCCGCGGCGCCGCCTGAGCGCGGCGGGGCGCGCGGGCACACGCAAAAGCTGCAACTCCCGCCGGTGCTGCGGTGCAGCACACGCAATACAACAAAAGTTTGCATACGTCTGCGGGAAATAAAACTTCACGCAAACCCATTGCCAAACCCGCTTCCTGTCGGCATGAGGAGGCCGAAAGCGGGCTGAACGGGACCCAGGCGAGGGTCTCCCAACCGTCCGCGCGACCTGCTTCGAGGCGTGTTCCCGGCATGAGCGATCATGCGCAGGGTTCGCGCCTTTCGGCATCTGACAGATCAGACTTGCGTTATGGGTTACCCCGCCGCCCAGGGTCTTTACGATCCCGCCAACGAACATGACGCCTGCGGCGTCGGCATGGTCGCGCACATCAAGGGCGAGAAAAGCCACGCGATCATCGGACAAGCGCTCGAGATCCTCGAGAAGCTCGACCATCGCGGTGCGGTGGGCGCCGATCCGCTGCTGGGCGACGGCGCGGGCATCCTCATCCAGATCCCCGATGCGCTGATTCGCGCCTGGTCCGATGCCGCGGGCCATGATCTCCCGCAGCCCGGCGACTATGCGGTCGCGATGTGCTTCCTGCCGCAGGACGAGGCCGCGCGGACCTTCGTCAAGGAGCGGATGGAGGCCTTCACCGCCAAGGAAGGTCAGCGCTTCATCGGCTGGCGCGAAGTCCCCACCACGCCGACCGGGCTCGGCGCGGCGGTGATCGCCTCTATGCCGGTGATCGAGATGGCGATCGTCGGCCGCGGCGCGAACTGCGCCGACCAGGACGCCTTCGAGAGGAAGCTGCTGACGATCCGCAAGCAGGTGCAGAACCCGCTCGCCCAGCTCGCGGAAAAGCATGGCCTGCCGGGGGTGACCGAGACCTATATCCCCTCCTTCTCGACCCGCACCCTCGTTTACAAGGGACTGCTGCTGGCGACGCAGGTCGGCTCTTTCTACGACGACCTCAGGAATCCCGCCTGCGTCTCGGCGCTCGGGCTCGTCCACCAGCGTTTCTCGACCAACACCTTTCCGTCATGGCGCCTCGCCCACCCGTTCCGCTTCATCGCCCACAACGGCGAGATCAACACGGTGCGCGGCAACGTCAACTGGATGAACGCCCGCCGCCGCACGATGGAAAGCGAGCTGCTGGGGCCGGACCTCGACAAGATGTGGCCGATCATCCCGCATGGGCAATCGGACACGGCCTCGCTCGACAACGCGCTCGAGCTGCTGATCGCCGGCGGCTACAGCCTCGCCCATGCGATGATGATCCTCATCCCCGAGGCCTGGGCGGGCAACCCGCTGATGGATCCGGCGCGGCGCGCCTTCTACGAATACCACGCCGCGCTGATGGAGCCGTGGGACGGCCCCGCCTCGGTGTGCTTCACCGATGGGCGCCAGATCGGCGCGACGCTCGACCGCAACGGTCTCAGGCCCGCGCGCTTCTGCGTGACGAAGGACGACATCGTGTGCCTCTCCTCCGAAAGCGGCGTGCTGCCGTTCGCTGAAGAGGACATCGTGCGCAAGTGGCGCTTGCAGCCCGGCAGGATGCTGCTCATCGACCTCGAGCAGGGCCGCATCATCGAGGACGACGAGCTCAAGGCCGACCTCGCCAATGCCCACCCTTACGCCGAGTGGCTGCATCAGGCGCAGTACAAGCTTGCCGATATCACCGAGGTGGTGCCCGAGCTCGAAGCGATCGAGCCCGAGGCCGGCACGCTCCTCCAGCGCCAGCAGGCCTTCGGCTACACGCAGGAGGATATCACCCGCTTCCTCGAGCCGATGGCGCTCGATGCCGATGATCCGATCGGTTCGATGGGCACCGACACCCCGATCGCGGTGCTGTCCGACCGGGCGCGGCTGCTTTACGACTACTTCAAGCAGAACTTCGCGCAGGTGACCAACCCGCCGATCGACCCGATCCGCGAGGAGCTCGTGATGAGCCTGACCTCGATGATCGGGCCGCGCCCGAACCTGCTGGGGCGCGACGCGGGGACGCACAAGCGTCTCGAGGTCGACCAGCCGATCCTCACCAACGCCGATCTCGCCAAGATCCGCTCGGTCGAGGAGGCGCTCGACGGCGCGTTCCGCTGCGCCACCATCGATATCACCTGGGATGCCAAGAGCGGTGCGCAGAGCCTTGAAATGGCTTTGAAGGAGATGTGCTGGGCCGCGACCGAAGCGGTG
>JBJTSG010000094.1:0-3883 GCA_046076505.1 Erythrobacter sp.
GTGCGGGTAGAGCGCGTAGTGCTGGAAGACCATCGCGATCCCGCGCTTGCCCGGCGCAAGGCCGTCGATCCGCTCCCCGCCCAGCCACACCTCCCCGCTATCGAGGCTCTCGAGCCCGGCGATGATCCGCAGCAGGGTCGACTTGCCGCTGCCCGAGGGCCCGAGGAAGGCGACGAACTCGCGCTCCTCGAGGCGCAGCGACACGCCGCTCAGCACCTCGGTTTCGCCGTAGGATTTGGTCACGTCGATCAGCGCAAGACCGCTCAAGCAGGATCCTTTTTATCGTATTTATCATACTCTGCGTGAGAAATACGACGAGCTCAACGCGCGACCGTCAGTAGTCCGCCGCCACCAGCCTTTCGATAACATGGTTCTGGATGACCGGCACGAGGCGCTGGACGATCCGCGCCGGCAGGTGGTCGCGCACAACCGGAGGACGGACCGCCAGCCACCTTGCGGTCGTCCGGAGGTCGTGATGCGCGCCGTTGGTCGCCTCGGGCGCGGCGAAGTCGCGATGCCACGGCTGGTCGGCCGCGTCGGGGAAAGGAATATCGAAGCCGACCTCGACGATGCGGTACTCGGGTCCCACCACCGCAAGGCACACCGCGAAGAACCAGGGTTGGGAGACAATGTCGACAAAGCCGGACAGCCGCTCGGGCTGGATGTCAACGCCTTACAGTCCTCCCGGAATGTCCGCAGCTTCTTATGGCCCGCCTGCAAAACCCCTTGCCATCCACCGGCCCTCATTTATCATACAATTCAGTTTTACCACCCGACTCCCGCCCTGGCGAGAGGCCATGAGCCAAGCCGATGGACAAGACCGAGACGATCGAAACCTTCGAGGTCGAGGCGCAAGCCGAAGGGATCGCCACGCGCCTCACGGTGCGGCTCGGCGACATCGAGAAGACCTACCGCATCCCCACCGGGCAGCATAATCACTACGCGCTGTTCTTCAGCGAGCTCGCCCGCGATTTCGGCACGCGGGCGCATCACCACCGCCCTGCGCCGATCGACACCGACCTCGAGCCCGACTGGCGCCCGCTGATCCTCGAGAACCTCAGCCCCCGCACGACCGCGGGCTATGGCGACCCGGCGGTGCTCAAGACCGACGAGGGCTACTTCCTCGTCGCGACTTCCAACGACGCGCCCGATGCCTTTCCGATCCTCCACTCGGACGATCTCGAAAAGTGGACGCACGTCGGCTTCGTCTTCCCCGAGGGCGAGGCGCCCGAATGGACCGCGCACGGCCGTTCGGTGGGCGATTACTGGGCGCCCGAAATGGCCAAGTGCGGCGATGAATACTGGCTCGTCTACACCGCCCGCCAGCGCTCCAATGCGCTCGCCATCGGGCTTGCCAAGGCGCCGCATCCCACCGGCCCCTGGACCGATCTCGGCCACCCTCTGGTGAGCGGCTTCGCGATCA
This sequence comes from Erythrobacter sp., assembly GCA_046076505.1. Lineage (GTDB taxonomy): Bacteria > Pseudomonadota > Alphaproteobacteria > Sphingomonadales > Sphingomonadaceae > Erythrobacter. The sequence continues at coordinate 1,424 of JBJTSG010000094.1, forward strand.
ACACCACCAACTACCCCGACGATCCGACCCAGCCGATGCTGAGCGGCGGGGTGATCGACAGCCACATCTTCATCGACGGCAATGGCGAGCGCTACCTGTTCTGGAAGCGCGACACCAACGGGGTTTGGCCGCGCCCGCTCGCAGGGCTCCTGCGGCGCCGGCCCGAGCTCGTCGACCAGCTCTTCGAGGAGGACGCCGAGCGCCGCGCCGCGCGCTTTGCCGCCGCGGTGCAGCCCTGGGCCAACATCCGCCGCCCGATGGAGCGCTTCTTCCTGATGCAGCCGCTGATCGAGGCGGTGCTTGACAACTGGGAGCGGGTGAAGACCATCCTCGCGGACGTCCCCGAGGCCGACTTCATCCACGACGCGATGAGCACCCCGATCCACGCCCAGCGCCTCGACGAGAACGGCGAGCTGATCGGCACCGACACCATCGTCCTCACCAACGACCAGGAGTGGGAAGGCCACCTGATCGAGGGGCCGTGGGTCACCCTGCAGGAGGGCCGATACTGGATGTTCTATGCGGGCAACGATTTCGGCACGCCCGCCTACGGCATCGGGGTGGCAGTCGCCGACCACCCGCTGGGGCCCTATGTCAAGCAGGACGGACCGCTGCTGAAGTCGGTGAAGACATGGTGGGCGCCGGGCCACGCGTCCGTGGCGCCCGGGCTCGACGGCCAGCCGCAGCTGTTCTTCCACGCCTTCTTCCCCGGCACCGGCGGGTACAACGCTTTTCGCGCGTTGCTGACGACCAGGCTCGAATTCACCCGCGAACGCGTGCAGCTCGGCTGAGCGGCGCTTTCCGGCCGACGAACGGCACGCGCCCTCGACGAAGGGCGGCGCGGGGTCTTCCGAAGACATTGGGATGCGCCCGTGGCTGCGCTAGACTGGCGGGGTATAAACCAGGCAACAGGGGCCTTGCACGCACATGCTCGAACTCACCGGCGTCAGCCACGTCTATCCCAACGGCACCCACGCGCTCGACGACGTGAACCTGTCGATCCCCAAGGGGATGTTCGGGCTGCTCGGCCCCAACGGCGCGGGCAAGTCGACGCTGATGCGCACCGTCGCGACGCTCCAGGCGCCGACCGCGGGCACCATCCGCTTCGGCGACATCGACATCCTAGCCGAGCCCGACCGGCTGCGCCGCACCTTGGGCTATCTGCCGCAGGACTTCGGCGTCTATCCGCGCGTCTCGGCCTACCAGATGCTCGACCACATGGCGGTGCTGAAGGGCGCGAACAACGCGGGCGAGCGCAAGGCGATGGTCGAGCACCTGCTCAACCAGACAAACCTCTGGGCGGTCCGTTCGAAGGCGATCGCCGGCTTCTCGGGCGGGATGCGTCAGCGCTTCGGCATCGCCCAGGCGCTGATCGGCGAGCCCGAACTCATCATCGTCGACGAGCCGACCGCCGGCCTCGACCCGGAAGAGCGCAACCGCTTCCTCAACCTCCTTGCCGGGATCGGCGAGAACGTGGTGGTGATCCTCTCCACCCACATCGTCGATGACGTCGCCGACCTGTGCCCGCGCATGGCGGTGCTGGCCGGCGGCAAGGTGCGGCTCGAGGGTGCGCCGCGCGAACTGATCCGCTCGACGCAGGGGCGCGTCTGGCAGAAGACCGTGCCGCACACGATGCTCGGCGAGATGCAGGACGCCCACGAGGTCATCTCGCACCGCTTCTTCGCCGGCGAGATCGTCGTCCACGTGCTCGCCGACACCCAGCCGGAGGGCTTCACGCCCGTCAGCGGCGGGCTCGAGGACGTGTACTTCGCGACCCTTGCCGAAACCCGCCGCGCCCCCGCGCACGCCGCGTAAGGGAGGCACCGCAATGCTGACTGCACGCCTCGCCGCGTTCGAAATCCGCTACCAGCTCAGGAACCCGGTGTTCTGGGTGTCGGTGGCGATCTTCTTCCTGCTGGGCTTCGGCCTTGCCGCGTCCGAGAACGTGAGCTTCGGCTCGCCCGGCTCGGTGCACAAGAACTCGCCCTACACGCTTGCCATCGCGAGCGGCGTGTTCGCGACCTTCTATCTCTTCGTGATCACTTCCTTCGTGGCGAACGCCGTGGTGCGCGACGACACGACCAAGTTCGGACCGATGATCCGCGCGACGCCGGTGGGCCGCACCCAGTTCCTCGCAGGGCGTTTCCTCGGCGGGCTCGCCATCGCGACGCTCGGCTATATCGCCGTGCCGCTCGGCATCGCAGTGGGCTCGGCGATGCCGTGGGTCGACCCGGAAACCGTCGGGCCCGGAGGGTTCGCGATCTATGTCTGGCCGTTCCTGATCATCGCCATCCCCAACCTGATCTTCTCTTCGGCGCTGCTGTTCAGCCTCGCGACGCTCACCCGATCGATGCTGGCGAGCTATATCGGCGTGCTGATTCTGGTGCTCGCCTACCTCGCTGTCTCGACCGTCGCAAGCGCGGACCCCGCCAACCTGCCGATCGCCGCGAAGTTCGAGCC
>JBJTSG010000095.1:0-14368 GCA_046076505.1 Erythrobacter sp.
GCGCGAGCGACTTGGGCGCGAACACGAAGCGCATCCTCGAACTGCGCGAGAAGACGCAAGGTCTGCTCGGCGCGGCGAGCCGCTAGTCGCGGAACGTCGCCACCGCCAGCGCGCTGCGCTGGATCACGGTGAGCGCGCAGAGCCCCGCATAGGCATAGGCGAGCGTGCCGAACCACTGGGGTGCTGCGCACATGGCGATGAAAACGATGATCGTCTCCGTCCCTTCCGCAAGACCCGTGGAGTAGAAGAAGCTCTTCTTCCCGTGGGCCTCGGTGGTTTGGCCGCGCTTGGCCGCGATCACAGCGAAGGCGAGGAAGCTGACGCCGGTGAGCACGAAGCTTGCCACCAGCGCCAGCGCAGGGAGCGTGTCGACCGCCGTGCGGATGCCGAAAGCGAGGGGCACGCTCACGTAGAAGGCGAAGTCGGCGACGATATCGAAATAGCCGCCGAGGTCGGACGGGCCGCGGGCCCGGGCCACCGCCCCGTCGAGCCCGTCGGCCAGGCGATTCGCGACAATCAGCGCCAGGCCCCAGCCGAGGTGGTCGAATGCGATGGCAGCGGCACCCGCAAGGCCGAGCGCGAGACCGGCGAAGGTCAGCGCGTTGGCGGTGACGCCCGCCCGCGCGAGAACGCGCCCTGCGGTGTCGAGCGGCGGGTCGATGAGCGGGCGGAGCTTCGCGTCAAGCAAGGGTCACCAGCCCGATCCACGCGCCGGTCATGGCGCTCGCGAGGTTGCCTGCGACCCAGCTCTTCATGCCGAGCCCCGCCGCCTCGGCCCGCCGCTCGGGCGCCAGGGTACCGATGGTCGAGACAAGCAGGCCGACGCTGGCGAGATTGGCGACGCCGCACAGCGCGTAGGTGACGATCAGCGTCGCGCGCGGGCCAAGGGTCCCGGGGGCGAGCGCGGCAAGCTCGAGATACGCGACATATTCATTGAGCACCGCCTTGGTGCCCATCAGACCGCCCGCTGCCTGCGCCTCCCCCCAGGGCACGCCGATCAGCCACATCAGCGGGGCGAGTCCCCAGCCGAGCAGGCGCTTGAGGCTCAAGGGCGCGCCGTCGATCAGGGGGAGCGCCGCCAGTATGCCATCGATCAGCGCGACCAGCGCGAACACGGTGATGATGACGGCGATCACCGCAAGGAACAGCTCCATCCCGTCCATCGTGCCCTTTACGATTGCATCGATGCTCGATTCGTAGCGCAGGCCCGGGTCTTCCTTGTCGATCTCGGTGGCGGTGTCGTCCTGCGTTGGCGGCACCAGCAGCCGTGCAAACAGCAGTGCGGCCGGGATCGAGACCAGCGAGGCGGCGATCATGTGGCCGACCGCGTCGGGCACCACCGCTCGCAGCGTCGTCGCGTAGAGCACCAGCAGCGCGCCGCTGATGGTCGCCATCGCCAGCACCATCAGCTGGAACAGCTCGGCCCGGCTGACCCGCGCGAAATAGGCGCGGGTGACGAGGGGGGTCTCGACCACGCCGAGGAACAGCGCCGCCCCGCCCGCGAGGCCGACCGGGCCCGAGACGCCGAGCGAGCGGCGCAGGAGGAAGGAGAGGCCGTTCACCGCCGCACGCAGCACGCCCCAGTGCCACAGCAGCGCCGACAATGCGGAGAAGACGATCACCAGCGGCAGGATCTGGAAGGCGATCACCAGCGGCGGCTGCGCGCCCGGCTTCAGCGCGAAAGGCAGCTCCGCCCCGCCGAGGTAGCCGAACATGTAGGACGAGCCCTTGAGCGTCGCCGCCTCGACCGCGCTCACCGCATTGTTGACGAGGCCGACCGCCTCCCAGACGATCGGCACGCGCACGATCAGCACCGCGAGCAGTCCCTGCATCGCGAGCGCGCCGACAATCCACTTCCAGCCCGGGTGGCCGCGGCGATTCTCGGACAGCGCCCAGGCAATCCCCAGCAGCACCGCGATGCCGATGATGCCTCTCAGCTGGTCGAAGAGCTCCATGCCGCTCACCCGCGCCGCCATGCGTGGTAGCGCTCGACCCATGCGAGGAGCCCCTCGGGCTTGTGCGCCTTCTTCCAGTTGCCGGCGGCAAACTTGTTGGCCTCGGCGAAGGTCGGGTAGGAATGGATCGTGCCGAGGATCTTGTTGAGGCCGATCCCGTGCTTCATCGCCAGCACGTATTCGGCAAGCCATTCGCCCGCATGCGCGCCGACGATGGTCGCACCGAGCACCTTGTCCTTGCCGCCTGCCGGGGTGAGAACCTTGACGAAGCCCTTGGTCTCGCTCTCGGCGATCGCGCGGTCGAGATCGTCGAGGTCGTAGCGGGTGACCTCGACGGCAATGCCCTGCTCGGCCGCCTCGCGTTCATTGAGGCCGACGCGGGCGAACTCGGGGTCGAGGAAGGTGACGGCGGGGATCACCCGGTAATCGGCCTTGAACTTGCGAAACGTGCCGAACAGCGCGTTGACGCTCGCGTACCAGGCCTGGTGGCTGCCTGTGTGGGTGAACTGGTAGGGCCCCGCGACGTCTCCGGCCGCGAAGATGTTCGGGAATTTCGTCGCGAGGAAGGCGTCGGTGACGACGGTCTTGTGCGTTTCGACGCCGATGTCCTCCAGCCCGAAGCCGGTGAGCCGCGCCTTCCTCCCGACCGCCACGATCAGGATGTCGAAGGGGATGCGGACCTTGTCGCCCCCGGCTTCGGCAACAAGCACCGTGCCCTCGATCCGCGCGGCCTTGTGGCCGGTGAGGACCCGCACCCCGTCGGCCTCGAGCACCTGCTTCGCGAGAGCCGCGACGTCCGCATCCTCGCGGGCGAGCAGCGCATCCGCCATCTCGACCAGCGTTACATCCGATCCCAGCCGGGCGAGCGCCTGTGACAATTCGCAGCCGATCGGCCCGCCGCCGAGCACCGCGACCCTTGCGGGTGCTTGGTCCAACTGCGCGAAGGCCTCCCACATCGTCTCGCTGGTGAGGTAGCCGCTCGCCTCGATGCCGGGGATCGGCGGCACGATCGGCTCGGCCCCGGTAGCGATGACGATGCTGCGGGTGGTAAGGCGCTGCACCTCGCCATCCTCGCGCGCGATCTCGACCGTCCAGGGATCGACGATCCGCGCATAGCCCTTCACCACGTCGACCCCGAGATCCGTGTAGCGCTCGACGCTGTCGTGCGGCTCGATGGCCTTTACCGCGTCGAGCACGCGGGCGATCACCGCCTTGAAGGGCACCTCCGGCTCGGCAGGGGTGAGGCCGTAGCGGTCGGCGTGGCGCATGGTCGCTGCGACCTTGGCGCTCTTGATGAGCGCCTTGCTCGGAACGCAGCCGGTGTTGAGGCAGTCGCCGCCCATGTCGTTCGCCTCGACCAGCGTGACCTTCGCCTTGACGGTGGCCGCGATGTAGGCGCTGACCAGCCCGGCTGAACCCGCCCCGATCACAACAAGGTTGCGGTCGAACCGCTTGGGCCGCGCGAACCCGGCATAGGCCTTGCGGCGCTGGAGCACGCCGATCACCAGCTTGGCCAGCCACGGGGCGATCCCGAGCAGCACGAAGCTCCCCAGCACCTGCGGCGAGGCGATGCCCTTCAGGCTCTCGATCCGCGCCAGCTGCGTGCCCGCGTTCACGTAGACGATCGTGCCGAGCAGCATTCCCACCTGGCTCACCCACACGTAGGTCCAGGTGCGGATTCGGGTGAGGCCCATCACGAGATTGACGACGAAGAAGGGGAAGGCGGGGATCATCCGCAAGGTGAAGAGGTAGAAGGCCCCGTCCCTCTCCAGCCCATCGTTGATCGCCTTCAGCCGCTCGCCGAAGCGCGCCTCGATGCTGTCCCTGAGCACGTAACGCGAGGAGAGGAAGGCGAGCGTCGCCCCCAGTGTCGAGGCGAAGGAGACGAGGATCGTGCCGGTGACGAGGCCGAACAGCGCGCCCGCCGCCAGCGTCATCAGCGCCGCGCCCGGCAGCGAGGCGGCGGTGACCGCGACATAGGCGGCGAAGAACCCGGCAAGCACCGCCACGGGATTCTCGGCGTAGAAGGCCTCCCACCGCGCGACCCCCGCCTTGATCCCGTCGAGCGTCAGGTACTGCCCGAGGTCGAAGGCAAAGTAGGCGGCGATGACCGCAACCAGCGCGGCAAGGATGGCGAGCTTTTTCAAGAATGATCCCTCACGGCTTCGTCAGGCGGGCGTATCGGGCGATCCATGCTTTGTCGATGCGGTGCTTGAGCGCGAGCACCCAGCGTCCCTCGGCAGCGAGGGGCCCGTAGCTGGCGATTGCCGAGCCGTCGCCGGTGTTGATGAGGTAGAGGCTGTGCCGACGCGGCCGGTAGGCGGCGCGCGGTGGCTCCCCGGCCAAGGCGGCCCGCAGGTTGGCGGCGAGCACGCTGCCCGCCATCACGGCGTGAACCCCCGAATGGGGCAACACCCGGTCCGCGCGCGCGGCAACATCGCCGGCGGCGAAAATGTGCGGGTGTGAGGTCGAGCGCTGGTGTGCCTCGACGAGGAGGAAGCCCTCGGCGTCGGTCGCGACGCCCGAGGCGCGCACCCAGGCGGGCGCCGCGCTGCCAAGGGCGGCGACGACGCGGTCGAACGGATCGAGCGCGCGGGCTCCCGCGGCGAGCATGCCGTTCACGAAGCGCACGTCCTTCTGGACTTGCGCAATCCGCTGGCGGGCGAGAGCGAGGTTCACCCGGGACCGCACGGCGGGCGCGAAGTCCGGGAGCAGGCCCTTCGCGCCGGTCGCCAGCACCACCTCGGGTCGCGCGCCCGCCCCGGCAAGGTTGCGCAGGCCGAAGGCGAGCTCGACGCCCCCCGCGCCGCCGCCCACGACCACAATCCGCCGGGTCTCCTGTCCGGCAGCGCGCAAGGCCGCGATCCGATCGACGAAGGCGCCAATCGGCCGCACGTCGATCAGCCGCGGGTCCTCGCCCAGCAGCGCCGCCGCCTGCGCTTCGCCGCCCGTGTCAAAGGAGGCGATGGCGAAGGCGATGGCTTCGCCCCTGTCGGTCCGCACCACCCGCGCCTCTGGGTCGAGGGCGACGCAGCGCCCGAGCACGAGCTCCGCCCCCGCACGCGCCGCCAGCCCGGCGAGGTCGACCAGCCCGGCGTCCCGCGCGTGCTGTCCGGCCAGCCAGCCGGGAACCATCCCGGAATAGCGCAGCGTCGGCTCGGGGGTGAGCAGCACCGCCCTCGACCCGTCGGGCACGCCGCGCCGCGCGAGGTCGGCGAGCACCGCGACATGAGCATGGCCGCCGCCGACCAGCAGCAGCAGCCGCGCACTGTCTCCGCCGCTTGCCTGCCGCGCATCGCTCATTCCCCTTTCATCGCCCTCGGTTCATCGCAGCGCAAGCTTCCCCCGCTAACGGGTTGGAGATACAACATCACTCGGCATCACCTCTCCCATGCCCGTATCTTCAAGGACTTGCAGAGAATTGTCGCTCACGGAACCGCTTGCGTTCTGCGCGATTGGGCTCTTGAGAGGCAGGCGTGTTGCCAGCACAAGACTAGAACCACGGCGCGCGCCATCCGGTCGCGCCGCTCATCGCGCTGTTGACGGCGCATAGGGGCAGAAAGACTGACATGGCAGGCGAAGGCCAGAGTTACGGGTCGCAGATCAGCCTCGCGAAGTTCTTCAGGATATTCTTCGACATCCTGAAACCCGAGGCGAACTTCTATTGGCTGGCGGCCGTCTACGGCATCGGCATCAGCCTCCTGAGCCTCGCGACGCCGATTTCGGTGCAGATGCTGATCAACACCATCGCCAACACGGCGCTGACCGCTCCGCTGGTGATGCTCTCGCTCACCCTGTTCGGGCTGATGGTGATCTCGATCCTGATCTATGCCTTGCGCATCCACCTCATGGAGATCTTCGCGCGACGCTTCTATGCGCGGATGGTGGCGGAAATCTCGCTGATCTCCGTCTACGCGCAGAATCCCTTCTTCAGCGACGCCAAGAAGGGCTCGCTGTTCAACCGCTACTTCGACGTGATCTACGTCCAGTCGCTGGTGCCCAACCTGATGATCGGCGGCTTCACCGTGCTGCTGCAGATTGCGGTCGGCTTCGTGCTGGTGAGCCTCTACCACCCCTATTTCCTCGGCTTCACGCTGGTGATGATCGCGCTGATCTGGATCGTCTGGCTGATCTGGGGCGCCCGTGCGCTACGCACCGCGGTCGATGTCAGCCACGCCAAGCACGCGACCGCTGCCTGGATCGACACGATCGGCCACTCTAACGGCTTCTTCAAGTCGCAGCGCCGCATCGACTACGCGCTCGACAAGACCGACGACCAGACCCGCGCCTACATCACGCACCGCAAGCGCCACTTCCGGCACCTGTTCTCGCAGACGCTCGCCTTCCTCCTGATGTACGCCGCGGCGAGCGCCGCGCTGCTCGGCCTCGGCGGCTGGCTTGTGATCCAGAACGAGCTGACCCTCGGCCAGCTGGTCGCGGCCGAGCTGGTGCTCTCCGCCGCCTTCGTCGGCGTATCGCAGCTCGGCACCTATCTCGGCTACTTCTACGACCTCTTCGCCGCCATCGAGGAGATCGCGCAGTTCTACGATGTCGAACAGGAGCAGCCCAAGGGCGCCGATCGCTTCGACGGGCCGGACCACACCATCGTCATGCAGGGTGTACGCGGGGAGGCCCGCAACGAGGAAGTGTGCTTCGACCTCGAGGTGCCCTCGGGCGCGATCATCATGGCCGCGGCGAGCCAGCACGGCATCCAGCGGCTGTTTACCAACTTCCTGAAGCTCCACGACCTGCCGAGAGGTGGCATCGCCACGTTGGGCGGCATCGACATCAAGGCAATCGAGGCGCATCACCTCAGGAAGAACGTCCACGTCCTCGACCGCCCGAGCATCGTCGAGATGTCGATCCGCGAATACCTTGCCCTGTCTTGCCCCGAAACCGCCCCGCAGCGGATGATCTCGGCGCTAGAGACCGTGGGGCTCGCCGACACCGTCGCCTCGCTTCCCAAGGGCCTCGACACGCCGCTCGCCTCGACCGGCTACCCGCTCTCGGCGGTCGAACTCCAGCAGCTGAAGCTTGCCAACGCGATCCTCGAACGCCCCCGCATTCTGGTCCTGAGCCGCCTCTTCGACCTGCTCGACCCCGAACCGATCGAGCGCGCCGTCGCCGAATTGCGCGCGCAGGCTTATTCGACCGTGATCTACTTCTCGAACCGGCGCATCGACTTGGGCTTCGACCGCTTCCTCTACCTAGAGGCCGGGCGGCAGCGCTATTTCGACACCTTCGAGGAGTTCAGCGCCGCACAGGACCTGCCGATCACCCCGACCCCTGCCACCTTCACCAAGGGGAGCGCGTGACATGGCGATCATGAAGGAAGATCTGGCGCATTTCACCACGCTCACCTCGATTCGCGTGCCGCGGGTCATGCGCGCGGTGTTCCTGATGATCCTCGTCGGGCTCGTGGTGGGGGTCGCCTTCCTCGTCTACGTGCCCTGGGTGCAGACCACCTCGGGCCGCGGGGTCGTGACGACACTGAGCCCCAACGAGCGCAAGCAGGACATCAACGCCCTTGTGCCCGGCCGGATCGAGGAATGGTACGTGCGCGACGGAAGCTCGGTGAAGAAGGGCGACCCGATCGTCCGCATCGCCGACATCGACCCCAACCTCATCCAGCGCCTCCAGGCCGAACGCACCCAGATCGAACTGCAGTTGCAGGCCGCCGAAGCCGCCCTCGCCACGGCGGAGATCGACGTGCGCCGCTCGCGCGAGCTGTTCGAGGCGGGCCTGTCGGCGCGGCGCGACTACGAACTTGCGCAGATCAAGGTCGAGGACCTGCGCGGCAAGGTCGCGGCAGCGCAGGCGGACCTCAACCGGGCCGACGTGAACATCGCGCGCCAGTCCGAACAGATCGTGCGCGCGCCGCGTGACGGCTTCATCCAGAGCCTCAACGCAGGGGACGCGGCGACTTTCATCAAGGCTGGCGACGTGCTGGCGACCTTCGTGCCCGACGGCGCGCAGCGGGTGATCGAGATTTTCATCGACGGGCGCGACGTCGCCCTCGTCCGCCCCGGCGACCAGGCGCGCATCCAGTTCGAGGGCTGGCCCGCGGTGCAGTTCTCCGGCTGGCCCTCGGTCGCGGTCGGCACCTTCGGCGGCCGGGTCATCGCGGTCGACCGCTCGGCGCAGATCGATGGCCGCTTCCGCGTGCTGATCGCCGAGGAGAAGTTCGACGGCTACGGCTGGCCCGAGGAGCGCTACGTGCGTTTCGGCGCGGCGGTACAGGCCTTCATCCTGCTCGAGACGGTCCCGGTCGGCTACGAGATCTGGCGCCAGCTCAACAACTTCCCGCCGCAGCTACCGGCGGCCGAGAAGAGCGGCGGAGCGACCAAGAAGTGATCCTGTCGCGCGGCATTGGTATTGTCGGCGTTGCGACGCTGGCGCTGGCGCTTGCCGGTGCCGGCGCGCCGCTCGCCGCGCAGGATGTCGCCGCCAATCCCGAGCCGCTCGAGGTCGCTCTCACCACCGGTCCGCTCACCCCGGAGGAGGTGCTGCGGTCCTCGGCACTGACCTTCCCTTCGATCCTCGAGGCTTTCGAGCGCGAGGCCGCCGCACGCGCCGACCAGCTGTCCGCCGACGGTGCCTTCGACCTGATGCTGAAAGGCGAATACTACGACCGCCTCACCGGCTACTACTCGGGCGGGTTCGGCAAGGTGGAGGCGCGCCAGCCGCTCAGGCCCTATGGCGCCGAGGTGTTCGGCTCCTACCGCGTGTCGAATGGCGATTTCCCGATCTACGAGAACTACAATTACACCAACAACCTCGGCGAAGCGAAGGTCGGGGCGCTGTTCTCGCTGCTGCGGAACCGCGACATCGACAGCCGCCGCTTCGCGATCGAGGACACCCGGCTCGCGGCAAGCCAGGCCAGGTTCGATGTCATGCTCGTCCGGCTCAACGTCCAGCACGAGGCGCTGCGCGCCTATTGGCGCTGGGTGGCGGCGGGCGAGGAGATCCACGTCTTCGAGGAGCTGCTCGAGATCGCGGAGGCACGGCAGATCGGCCTCGCCCGCGAGATCAAGGAAGGCGCCCGGGCGCGCATCGCGCTGACCGAGAACGAGCAGAACCTGCTGCGCCGCCGGACCCTGCTCGAACAGGCGCGGCGCGACTTTACCACCGCCGCGAACTCGCTGGGCTATTACCTGCGCACGCCCGACGGGCGCATGATCGTGCCGACGCGCGAGATGCTGCCCGACCTCAAGCTGATGAAGGCCGTCCCCGCGCCCGAGGCGCTCGCGGCGCGCCCCATCGGCGAGGTGATCACTGCCCGGCCCGAGCTCCAGACCTTCCGCCTCGCGCTCGAGCGGGCGACCAACAGGGTGCTGCTGCGCGAGAACGATCTGCAGCCCTCTCTCAACGCAAGCGTCGAGCTGTCGCGAGATTTCGGCCGCATCGGCCCCGGCGGCCCCGGTTTCGATTCCACTGACACCGTGGTCGGCCTGACCTTTTCGGTGCCCTTGCAGCGGCGCGCCGCGCGCGGGGCCTTGCAGCGCGCCGAAGCCGAGCTGCGCGAGACCGAGCTGCGCCAGCGCCGCATCGCCGACCAGATCACCACCGACGTCGCGAACATCCTCGCCAACCTCTCCGCCGCGCGCAAGCTCGCCGAGCTCGCCGATGCCGAGGTCAAGCAGGCGGGCCAGATGGTGCAGGCCGAACGCACTCGCTTCCGCCTCGGTGCGGGCGAGTTCTTCCTCGTCAACGCGCGCGAGGAGACCGCCGCCAACGCCCAGATCGGGGCGATCCGCGCGCAGCTCGCCGGACGCCTCGCCGAGGCAAGCTACAACGCGGCGACGATGAACCTCCCGGCGCTGGGCCTTGAGTAGCCCCCGCACCGCAGTTCGCCGGCGGGCGGCCCCGATTGCCTGTCCGTTCGTCGCAAAAGCGGGGCCGGCGCCGTCCTGTTCACGCAACAGCCACGACTATCGAAGGTAGTTCAGCTTCATCAACAACCCGCCTCTCCGGGACACCTGACCACATGACCACCAAATCGCTGACCGGTCTTCTCGCCAAGACCGGCGACACCCATGCGGATGTCCGCTGCACCCTTGGCGAGCGGCTCTTCCAGATCGCCTTCGGGGCAGTGCAATGGCCATGGCTGTTGCGCAGCCTGTCAGGTGGCACGCAGGCCGAAAAGCAGGCGCTGCTCGCCCGCATCGGGCTCGAGAGCGATGCCCTGCCCCATCTCGGCAGCTGGAAGGCGGACACCTACCTGCTCCACCGCATCGTCGACATGATCGAGGCCGCGCGGCCCGCCACCGTGGTCGAGCTCGGCTCGGGCGCGACCTCGCTGGTGATCGCCAAGGCGCTTAGCGGACACGGCGGCGGGCGGCTCCATTCCTACGACCAGCACGCGCCCTTCGTCGCAGCGATGGACGACTGGCTCGCTGATCACGATCTCACCGCCGACTTCCGCCACGCGCCGCTGACCACGCGCGACGTGCGCTGGCCGGGCCTGTGGTACGGCCTCAGCGAGTTGCCGGGCTCCATCGACCTGCTCGTCATCGATGGCCCGCCCTGGGCGGTCCACCCCTTCGCGCGCGGGATGGCCGAGCGGCTCTTTCCGCTGATCGCGCCGGGCGGCACGGTGCTGCTCGACGACGCGGCCCGCCCGGGCGAGCGCTATGTGGCGCGGCGCTGGAAGCAGAACTGGCCCGATTTCGACTGGCATTATGAAGGCGCGGGGACGAAGGGGCTACTGGTCGGCAAGCGGCGCGCCTAGAGCTTCCCACGCAGGGCCTGATAGGCCGCCGCAGAGACCGTGTTGGCAAGGTTGAGCGAACGGATCACATCCGAGCGCATCGGCAGCTTGAACAGCCGGTCCGGGTGGCGCTCGAGGATCGGCTTGGGGATGCCCTTGGTCTCCTGCCCGAAGACGAGGAAAGCATCCTCGGGGTAGTCCGGTTCATAGAATGACCGCGCGCCAAACTCCTCGAACAGGAAGAGCTGGTCAGGCCGGGGGGTCCGCGCTTCAAGGAAAGCCTCCCAGCTCGCATATTCGCTGAGCCGCACATGCGGCCAGTAATCGAGGCCCGAGCGCTTGACCCGCTTGTCGCTGATCTCGAAGCCCAGCGGGTGGATCAGGATGAGCTCCATATCGAGCGCCACGCAGGTCCGCCCCACCGCGCCGGTGTTGCCGGGGATCTGGGGCTGGATGAGGATGATGGCCGTCATGGTCCTTCGTTCACAAACTGACGTGGAATGATATCACATCATCAATGTGTTGAGTCGCGCCGCGCGATGCGACAAAATCGGGCCGAACCCGGATTGCCGCAACGCGCATCTTTGCCTCAGGGTAACAAGCGAGAAATCACGCGGCATCGCGGATCAGAAAGGGAGCGATGATCAAGACCACTTTCGCAAGACGATCCCTGGCAGGGCATGGCGCTGTCCTTGGCCTTCTCGCAGCGATGACAGGTTCGGCAACGGCTGCGACCGCTCAAGACTCCGCCAATGCGGAATGCGAACTGCATATGTGGTCATCGGAAGATTTCGGCAGTCTCCCGTTTGGCGACGGCCTCGCGCCCGCCCTGGCCGCTATGTTCCCGGGAGACCTGTCCAAATCTGTCGATGACCAATTCAAGAGCCTCGCGACGGCCAATGTCCAGCTTGATGCGGTCAAACGTGCCGATCCCGTCAGCATGTTCGCCCTTCCGGCGGGCACCCGGATCATAACACATAATGATACCGAAGATCAGAAGGTCACCCGCAGCCGCAAGGGGCGCCGGTCAGATTCGGCCGCATCATGCTATTATGAGCTTCATGTCGTTTCCCATTACCTGATTGAGGATATCGTCTGGGGCGACCGTTTCACAACCGATTTTGAGTTCCGCTCCTATTCGACGAATGCGCAGTGGGACTTCCGGCATCAAGGCGAAGGCGGAAACAAGCTGACGGTTTTCCCAGTCAAGCCAACGGACGATCCCGCCCAAGCCATCACGAAAGTGGCCGAGGCGATCAAAGCCAATTTCGGAGAATACGCCCCGAAGGTGGCTCGCGCCAAGGCACGCAGGAAGCGTTGATCGGCTGAGCACCTATGCCGCCATACCGCGGCAGTATCCTCACCCGCCCAGCTTGCCCTTCAGCAGCTGGTTCACCAGCTGCGGGTTCGCCTTGCCCTGCATCGCCTTCATGGTCTGGCCGACGAAGAAGCCGAACAGCGCTTCCTTGCCGGCGCGGTATTGTTCGACCTTGTCGGCATTGGCGGCGATGATCGCGTCCACGGCAGCTTCGATCGCGCCGGTGTCGGAGACCTGCTTGAGGCCTTCGCTGTCCGCGATTTCAACCGGATCGCGGCCGGTCTTGAGGACGATTTCAAAAATCTCCTTGGCCTGCCCGCCGCTGATCTCGCCCTTGTCCTGCATGGAGAGGATCGCCGCCTGTGCGGCTGCCGTGGCGTTGGCAGGATCGGCTTCATCGCCCAGCGCCTTCAGCACCCCGGGCGCAACCGAAAGCGACCAGTTGGCGACCTGCGTCGCGACGGCGGCATCGTCCTTGCCGGTGGCCTTGGCGGTTTCGGCCAGCAGGGTTTCAAACCGCGCGAAGGTCTCGACCTCGGCGGTCAGCTCGCGCGCATTATAGGGCGTGAGGCCGAGCACCTCGACATAGCGCTTGCGCTTGGCATCGGGCAGTTCGGGGAGCGACGCGCGGCATTCCTCGAGGAAGTCCTCCTCGAGCACCAGCGGCAGCAGGTCGGGATCGGGGAAGTAGCGGTAGTCGTGCGCGTCTTCCTTCGAGCGCATCGTGCGCGTCGTGGCGGTGCCGGGGTCGAAGAGGCGCGTCTCCTGCACCACCGTGCCGCCCGCCTCGAGCACATCGACCTGACGCATCGCCTCGTGCTCGATCGCCTGCATGACGAAGCGCACCGAGTTGACGTTCTTGGTCTCGGTCCGGGTGCCGAAGGGCTCGCCGGGCTTCCTGACGCTGACGTTGACGTCGGCGCGCATCGAGCCTTCTTCCATGTTTCCATCGCACGAGCCGACATAGCGCAGGATCGCCCGCAGCTTGCGCAGATAGGCACCCGCCTCGGCGGGCGAGCGCATGTCGGGGCGGCTGACGATCTCCATCAGCGCCACGCCCGAGCGATTGAGGTCGACATAGGACATGGTCGGGTGCTGGTCGTGAATCAGCTTGCCCGCGTCCTGCTCGACGTGGATTCGCTCGATGCCGATGACCTTGTCTTCCGGAATGCCGGCCTTCTCGTCCGCCTCGATCAGCAAGCTGCCTTCGCCCACCAGCGGGTGGTAAAGCTGGCTGATCTGGTAGCCCTGCGGCAGGTCCGCGTAGAAGTAGTTCTTGCGGTCGAAGCGGCTCCAGCGGTTGATCTGCGCCTCGATCGCCATGCCGGTGCGCACCGCCTGACGGATGCACTCCTTGTTGGGCACGGGCAGCATCCCCGGCATCGCGGCATCGACGAGGGAGACCTGCGCGTTGGGCTCCGCCCCGAAGGCGGTCGCAGCGCCGGAGAACAGCTTGGCGTTGGAGGTGACCTGCGCATGGACCTCGAGGCCGATCACGACCTCCCATTCGCCGGTTGCGCCTTGGATGCGGTAGTTGCTCATGTCTTGTCCTCGTCCTCGATCACCTTGCCATCCGGCCCGAAGCGCATCTCGCCGTGATCGACGTTTTTCCTGACCCAATTGGCGACCATGAAGGTCACCGGCACCGCAAGGGCAATGCCGATCCCGGCCAGCCAGAGCGGTGTGTCGGGGCTCACCACCACTTCTCCGGCTTCGCCGTGAAGCCGGCGCGCTGCTGGATTGCGAGCCCTGCATCCAGCACGCCCTGCTCGTCGAAGGGCTTGCCGACCAGCTGGAGCCCGAGCGGCAGTCCGTCGGCGTTGATCGTGGCGGGCACGCTCATCGCGGGCAGGCCCGCAAGGCTGGCGGGCACAGCGAAGACGTCGTTCAGATACATCGTCAGCGGGTCTTCGTTCATCGAGCCCAAGGGGAAGCTCGCGGTCGGCGTGGTGGGCGCGAGGATCACGTCGCATTCCTCGAAGGCGCGGGCGAAATCGCGGGCGACCAGCGCGCGGACCTTCTGGGCCTGGGTGTAATAGGCGTCGTAGAAGCCGGCCGAGAGCACATAGGTGCCGCTCAGGATGCGGCGCTTGACCTCGTCGCCGAAGCCCGCGGCGCGGGTGGCGGCGTACATGTCCTGAAGACCCACGCCATCGGGCAAATCGCGAAGGCCGTAGCGCACGCCGTCATAGCGGGCGAGGTTGCTCGACGCCTCGGCGGGGGCGACGATGTAATAGGCGGGCAGCGCGTATTTGGTGTGCGGCAGCGAGACGTCGACGATCTCCGCGCCCGCGTCCTTCAGCCACGCCTTGCCCTGCTCCCACGAATCGAGGATCGCCTGATCGGTGCCCTCCATCCGGTATTCGCGCGGGATGCCGACCTTCT
>JBJTSG010000096.1:0-8243 GCA_046076505.1 Erythrobacter sp.
CGGCGATCCCGAATGCCAGGTGCTGATGACGCGTCTGGAGAGCGATCTCGTCGCCGTCATGCTCGCCTGCGCGCAAGGTCGGCTCGCGGGGGTCGAGCCTGCGTTCCGCGACGAGATCGCCCTCACGGTGGTGATGGCGGCGAGGGGCTATCCCGGCACCCCCGAGAAGGGCGGCGCAATCGACCTCGGCGAGGCGGAAGCCGGGGATGCCAAGGTGTTCCACGCCGGTACCGCGCTGAGGGATGGCGCGTTGGTCGCGAACGGGGGAAGGGTGCTCAACGTCACCGCCACCGCTGCGACTGTCACCGCGGCGCAGGTGAAGGCCTATGCCGCGGTCGATGCGATCAGCTTCCCGAGCGGCTTCTGCCGCCGCGACATCGGCTGGCGCGAGGTCGCCCGCGAGAAGGCGAGCTAGAAGCGCGCGGCGACGTTGACGCCGATGCTGTGCCGGGTCGCGACGCCACAATTTGATCGACGTCAAGGAATGCGCCCGCGGCTGCGGCGACAAGACGCCCATGACCCAGCGCCTCCTGCTCCTCGCCGCCGCCGCCCTTGCGTCGCTCTCCGCCTGCCAGACGCCCGCCCGGACCGCGGGCGGGCCGCCGATGCTCGGCAAGCCCACCGCGCGCTCGCCGGACACGCGGGCGCCCGCCTTCGTCGAGGCAGCCTGCGGGGGGTGCCATGCGGTCGAGCCCCCGTTCCTCTCGCCCAATCCCAAGAGCCCGAGCTTCGCAGCGATCGCCAACCGGCGAGGCCTATCCGAGACCTCGCTCGCCACTTGGCTGTCCGAGGCGCACAACTATCCCGAGGAGATGGACTTCACCCTCACCAGGCCGCAGGTCGATCAGATCGCGGCCTACATGGTGACGCTCCGCGACGCCGGATACGTGCCGGACAGGTAGCAGCGTCGGCGTCGCTTTGCGCCGCTTTTGCCGACGTGGTAAGCCCCAGGCTGGTCATACTCGGGCAACAGGGGCCCTCGCGATGCCGTATCGTCACGCGCATTGGTTCGTCGGATTCGTGCTGCTCGTCATCATGGCGGGCTTCTGGGCCAGCTATTTCGGCACCGCGGGGACGGTGCCCCTCGCCTTCCACGTCCACGCCATCTCGGCGATGACCTGGCTCGCGCTGCTGATCGGCCAGCACCTCACCATCCAGCGCCGCGCCCATGCGCTGCACAGCCAGATGGGGCGGGCGAGCTTCGCGCTCTTCCCGTTCCTGATCCTCGGCTTCGTGATGATCCTGAACGGCGCGGCTGCCCGCTATGTGGCGACCGATGCCGACGAGGGGATCCGCTTTCTCGGCCCGTCCTTCGGGATCGGGATGGGCATCGCGATCGCAACCTACCTGCTGCTCTACTATCTCGCGCTCAAGAACCGCCGCAATGTCCGGCTGCACGCGGGCTACATGCTGGCCACACCGCTGATCCTCTTCGAGAGCCCGTTCAGCCGGATCATCGGCGATTACCTGCCGTGGCTCAACGTGATCGGCAGTCCGTTCCCGCGCGCTGTCCTCGACACGATCGTAATCAGCGAGGCGCTGGCGATCGCCTTCGCGCTCGCGATTTGGGCGATGAACCGCAAGTACGGCGCGCCGTGGCTGGTGGCCGCAGCCTCGATGGCGATCGAGGCGGCGGCTATGTGGTTTGCACCGGATATGCCCGCGCTCGGCATCGCCTTCGCAGCCTATGGCCGCGTGCCGCCCGCGGTGACGATGATGCTCGGCGTAGCGGCGGGCGCGGCGATCGCGTGGGCCGGCTGGCAGGCCGGCAAGCTGCGCCCCAAGCGGGCCGCCGCTGCCGCCTGATCCGTTACGGGGCGCTAGAGCTTCTCGCTCATCAAGGCCTGCATGTCCGCCTCCGGACGCGGGCCGTAGTGCGAGATCACTTCCGAGGCGCAGATCGCCCCGCGCTTGAGGCAGCGGTCGAGCGGCTCGCCCTTGGCATAGCCCGACAGGAAGCCCGCCGCGAACTGGTCGCCCGCGCCGGTGGTGTCGACCACCTTCTCGACCGGGACCGCCTCGACCGATGCCCGCTCGCCGTGAGCGATGGCGACTGCGCCCTTCTCCGAGCGCGTCGCGACCAGCACCGGCACCTTGCCGGCGAGCGCCGCGAGGCCCGCCTCGAACTCGGCTTCGCCGGTCAGCGTCGCGAGCTCGGTCTCGTTGACGAACAGGATGTCGATCACGCCTTCCTCGATCATCGCGCGGAAATCGTCGCCGTGTCGCTCGATCACGAAGCTTTCGGAAGCGGTGAAGGCGATCTTGCGTCCGGCCTTGCGGGCGACCTCGATCGCGCGGCGCATCGCGCGGCGCGGCTCTTCCGGGTCCCACAAGTAGCCTTCGAGGTAGAGGATGCCGCCGCTCGCGATCAGGTTCTCGTCGAGCGCGGCGGCCGTGAGGAACTGCCCGGCGCCTAGGAAGGTGTTCATGGTGCGCTCGCCGTCGGGCGTCACGAAGATCAGGACGCGGCCCGTCGCGGGCTCGCCGTCGCGGCCCGGTGTGTCGAAATCGATGCCGGTCGCGCGCATGTCGTGGCGGAACACCTTGCCGAGCTGGTCGTCGGCAACCTGGCCGATGAAGGCGCATTGCAGGCCGAGCGTGGCGAGACCCGCCAGCGTATTCGCCGCCGACCCCCCCGAGACTTCCCGCGCCGGCGGCATCGCCTCGTAAAGCTCGTCCGCGCGCGCCTCGTCGATCAGGGTCATGCCACCCCGGTTGAGCTGGAGCTCCCCGATCAGTTCCTCGCTGCAGGAGGCGATCACGTCGACCACGGCATTGCCGATGGCGATGACATCATAGCGGGGCGGATTGGCGTCGGGCACGGGCTGTTCCTCTGTTGCGGATGCTGCCAAGGCGCCTAGCCGCGTTCGCTCCGCGCGCCAAGCGTCCGTTTGCGGCGCAGGTGCGCGCGTTGACATCCCCGCGCGCTGTCCGCATCCCTTCCGCCTATGTCCGCCGTGCCCGCCGCGCTCATCAAGGCCGTTCGCCAGTTCGGCGACCGCGCCATCATCGCAGTGGCTGCAAAGAGCATCCTCATCACCCTCCTGATCTTCGCCGGCCTCGGCGCGGGGCTTTATGCCGGTTTCGCGTGGATAGTGCGCCACGGGGCGCTCGCCGGGATCCTGCCGGAAGGATACGCGGCGTCGGCGGCGGCGATGGTGGCGCTCGTCTTCGGCCTGGTCGCCTTCTGGCTGCTGTTCCGCGTGGTAGCCCTCGCGGTGCTCCAGTTCTTCGCCGACGAGGTGGTCGCGGCCGTCGAGAAGCGGCACTATCCCGACCGCGCCGCCGAGGCCCGGCCGCTGCCGTTGCGCCGCGACCTCGCCAATTCCGCGAGGGGCCTTCTGCGCGCGCTCGGCTACAACCTCGCCGCGCTGCCGGTGGCTGGTCTGCTCGGCTTCACGGTGATCGGTCCATCGCTGGTACTGCTCGCTGTCAACGCCGTGCTGCTGGGCCGCGAGCTCACCGACATGGCCTGGCTGCGCCACGCCCGCGGAAACGAGGCTGCAAATCCGGTCCCGCGCGGCGAGCGCAATTTGCTGGGGGCAGTCGTCGCCGGACTGATGCTGGTCCCCTTGGCGAACCTCGCCGCACCGCTTATCGGCGCTGCAGCAGGCACCCACCTGGTGCTGCGGCGGCTGGAGGAGCGTCGGGGAGCATGAAGTCGGGGGCGTTGGGGATCGCGGTGCTGCTCGGCGCGGCGCTGTCCGGCTGCGCGTCGGGCGGCGCGGGCGCCCCGGCCAAGCCGCGCGTCGCCGCCTCAGTCCCGCGCCCGTCGATCGGCGGCGGCGCCAAGCCGCGCAGCACGATCGTCGTCGTGCCCGAAGTGATGAGCGCGCAGGGGCTCGGCGGCGTGATCGGCTCGCCCGCTCCGGCGCTCGTCCGGCGCTTCGGCGATCCGCGCATCGACCTCGCCGAGGGGGATGCGCACAAGCTCCAGTTTGCGGGCAAGAGCTGCGTGCTCGACATCTTCCTCTATCCGCTAAGCGCCGGAGCGCCGCCGACCGCCACCCACGTCGAGGCGCGCCAGCGCATGGGCGGCGCGCCCGCCGATCCCGGGGCCTGCATCCGCGAGGTCGAGAAGAGGTAACGCCGCCTTAAGCCTGTTCGTGGCATGGCTCCCCGAAGCAGTTCAGGGGACCAGACGCCGCATGACCACGCAATTCATCGCTCTCGCCGAGGCCGCAGCCGCGGACGGGCAGATCACCGCCGAGGGCATCCTCGCCCTGCGCCGCGAAGGCTGGGGTGACGGGATCATCACCCGCCGCGAGGCCGAAGCGCTGTTCGCGCTTAACCGCGCGCTCGGCGAACGCAGCACGCAGTGGGTGGACTTCTTTGTCGAGGCGATCGGTGAGTTCGTGCTCAACGGCTCCGAGCCGCGCCTGCAATGCTCCGATGAGGAGGCCGCCTGGCTGATCGAGCAGGTCGACGCGGACGGCAAGGTCGAGAGCATGGCCGAACTGGAGACGCTGGTGCGCATCCTCGAGCGCGCCGAGAACACCCCTGACCGGCTCAAGAACTATGTGCTCGGCGAGGTCGAGAAGGCCGTGAGGCACGGCACCGGCCCGACCCGCTGCGGCGGCGAGCTGTCCGCCACCCATATCAGCGCCGCCGAATGCCGGATCGTGCGCCGCGTGATCTTCTCGAGCGGCGGCCACGGCCCGGCCGCCGTCACCCGCTTCGATGCCGAAATGCTGTTCCGCCTCAAGGACGCCACGCTCGCCGAGGAGAATGCGGCCGAGTGGGAGGACCTTTTCCTCGACGGGGTCGCCAATTACCTCAAGGGCTTCATCCTGCCCCACGCCCAGCTCAGCCACGAGCGCCGGCGCGAGCTCGAAGCCTTCGTTGCCGACAACGAGGCGAATGTCGGCCGCTTCGTTGCAACGGCCCTGCGCGAGGCGCCGCGGGTGGCAAACCACTTCGGCAAGGTGTTCGGCAAGAAGCGCGCTCAGGGCACCGACTACGAGGCGCTCGCCGCCAAAGGTGAGGAGATCAACGACTTCGAGAAGGAATGGCTCGACCGGATGATCGACGCCAACGGCGAGGTCGACGCGCTGGACCGCAAGCTGCTCGCCCGTCTGGCCGAAGAGGAGTGAGGCGCTAGGAGTCGAATTCCACCCGCGCGGCCGCTCCGCCCTTGAGCGGTACGGGGCCGCGGGGCGGAACGGCGGGAACGGGCAGGCCCGCCTCGGGTGGCTTGCGCCGCCGCGGCGGAGCGCTGCGCATCACGTCACGGAGCGGCTGCGCCCTCGGGGCCTTGACCTTCCCGACTTGCGGACCCGCGGCGATCGTTTCGACCGCGGCCACCGCGAGCGTTCCCACGCCGGTGAGGATGCCCGCGAGATCGCGAAGGATGTTGCGACCGGGCGAATCGTGGCGTTTCATGGGATTGGTTATACCATGAAGCTCTCGCCGCACCCACAGGCGCCCTTGGCGTTGGGGTTTTCGAACACGAAGCCGGCGGTGAAATCATCCTCGCGCCAGTCCATCGTGCTGCCGACGAGGTAGAGCATACTCGCGCCGTCGATGTAGAAGGTGCCGCCCGGGGTCGGGATTTTCTCGTCGAACTTGGCTTCGGTGGTGACGTAGTCGACCGAATAGGCGAGGCCCGAGCAGCCGCGGCGCGGGGTCGAAAGCTTGACTCCGATCGCGCCTTCGGGGGCCTTGCTCATGAGCTCGGCAATGCGCGCCTCGGCGGAGGGCGTCAGGGTGACCGCGGCTTTCGGAGCAGGACGGGCGGTGGTGGTCGTCTCGGTCATGTCAGCCTCTTCTGCCAGAACAGCGCGTGCCCGGTGGCGGGATCGAGCTGGTAGTCGCCAAAGCCGCAGGCGGCGTAGAGATACCGTGCCGGGTTGCCGCTCAGCACCTCCAATGTGATCTTGCAGGCCCCGCGCTTCAAGGCCTCGGCCTCGACCGCGCCGAGCAGCGCGCGGCCGATCCCCTTGCCGCGGTGGCCGGGGAGGACCGCGACGTCGTGTATGTTGACCAAGGGCGCGGCGGCAAAGGTCGAATAGCCCATGAAGCAATTGGCAAGCCCCACCGCCGCGTCCTCGAGCCGCGCGATGAGCGAGAAGGCCTGTGGGTTCGCCGCAAGGTCGCCCGGCAAGCGCGCCTTCACGTGCTCCGCCAGCGGCGCGCCGCCGCCCATCGGATCACGGGCATAGGCATCGAGCAGCCCGACGAGGTTCGCCGCATCGTGCGGGTCGCGGTAGTCGGCGAGCGCGATCGTCAGGGCGGGCGCGAGCGTCACAGCATTCCCAGCTCGAGCCGCGCCTCGTCGCTCATCTTGTGCGGACCCCAGGCGGGCTCCCAGACCAGGTTGACCTCGGCATCCCGGATGCCGGGCACCGAGGAGACGCGCAGTTCGACCTCGCCGGGCATCGATTCGGCGACCGGGCAGTGCGGGGTGGTCAGCGTCATGGTGACGGTCGCGTCGGCGTTCTCGTCGACCTCGACGCCATAGATGAGGCCGAGGTCGTAGATGTTGACCGGAATTTCCGGGTCGTAGATTTCGCGCAAAGCCTCGATAACCGCGGCCTGGAGGTCGCTTCCGGCCCCGCCTACGGGGGTGTCGGCGGGCTTTGCGGCCAGGAAACCGTCCAGATAGTCCCGGGTGCGGGGGGTGTCCGTTTCGGCATCGGGGTCGATGGCGTCCTGAACCCGCGCGCGCGGCGGCTTGTCGGTGGTCATGTCGTGATCCGAAGAGCTGTCCATCGCTCTCATCCTCTTCAAAAAATGCGGCGGGTGCGGGCGATCCCGGCGAGCAGCGCGTCGACATCGGCCTCGGTCGAGTAAAGGCCGAAGCTGGCGCGGGCGGTGGCGGGGACGCCGAGATAGTCCATCAAGGGCTGGGCGCAGTGGTGCCCGGCGCGGATCGCGACATTGCTTTCATCGAGAATCGTGCCGAGGTCGTGGGGGTGGATGTCACGAATCGCGAAGCTGACGATCCCCGCGCTGTCGGCAGGGCCGAACAGCGTGACGTCATTCATCGCGCCCAGTTCGCGGCGGAGCTTGGCGACCAGCTGTTGTTCGTGCGCGTGGATGCGCGCGGGGTCGATGGCGCTGACGTAGTCGGCGGCGGCGGCGAAGGCGATCGCCTCGGTGATCGCGGGGGTGCCGGCCTCGAACCGCTGCGGCCCGCTGGCGTAGGTGGTGCGGGCGAAGGTCACCCGGTCGATCATCGCCCCGCCGCCCTGGTAGGGGGGCATTTCGGCGAGAAGTTCTGCCTTCGCCCACAGCGCTCCGATCCCGGTCGGGCCGTAAAGCTTGTGCGCGGAGAAGACGTAGAAATCGCAATCGAGGGCTGCGACATCGACCCCCATGTGCGGTGCGGACTGGCACCCGTCGAGCAGCAGCTTCGCGCCGACCTTGTGCGCCAACGCGGCGGCGCGCGGGGCATCGAGCAGCGCGCCCGTGACGTTCGAGACATGGCCGAAGGCGACCAGCTTGTGCCGCTCGGTCAGCATCGCCTCGGCAGCATCGAGGTCGATCCGGTGGTCATGCGTGAGCGGGCAGACGTCGATCTCGGCGCCCACGTCCTCGGCCACCATCTGCCACGGCACGATGTTCGAATGGTGCTCGGCCTGCGAGAGGAGGATGCGGTCGCCCGGCTTGAGGTTCGCCCGGCCCCAGGTTTGCGCCACGAGATTGATCGCCTCGGTCGCGCCGCGGGTGAAGAGCAGCTCGTCCTCGCTGCCGCCGATGAAGCGGGCGACGGTGCGCCGCGCCGCCTCGTAGGCGAGCGTCATCTCGGCCGAGCGGGTGTAGACCCCGCGATGGACCGTCGCGTAATCCTCCCCCAGCGCGCGCGCCATGGCGTCGATCACCGCGCGCGGCTTCTGCGCGGTGGCGGCTGTGTCGAGGTAGTGCCAGGGCTTGCCGTCATGGGTGACAAGGCCGGGGAAGTCGGCACGCAGGTCGGCGAGGCGGGCGAGGGTGGCGGCGTCGCTCACAGCTTCGCCCCTTCCAGCGCGTCGAGCGCCGCGTCGAGCAGCGCCTCGCGCTCCGCTTCGTCCTCCAGCGCCACGAAGGCATCGCCGATGAAGGCCTGCACCAGCAGGCGCTGGGCGGTGGCGGGATCGAGCCCGCGCGCCATCATGTAGTAACGCGCGGCTTCATCCAGAGCGCCGACCGTCGCGCCGTGTGCGCACTTCACGTCATCGGCGAAGATCTCGAGCTGCGGGACGGCATTGGCGCTCGCGCCTGCCTCCAGCAGCAGGCCCTTGAAGTCCTGTGCCGCGTCGGTC
>JBJTSG010000097.1:0-19887 GCA_046076505.1 Erythrobacter sp.
TCGCAGCACGGCACCGTCGCGCCGATCACGCTTCACCACCGCACCGATTTCGCCGCCTCGATGATCGATGGCCGCACGGTGATGGAGGTGGACCCGGAAAGCCGCTCGGCCGCCGAGATCGCCGCGCTGTGGCGCTATGTCGCCGACCGGCTCGAGAAGAACTTCCGCCGCACCGTCTTTGCGCCCGCGCCCAACGGCCACGCGCAGCAACTGGGCGGCGTTCCGCGTCCGGCGGGCGGCTTCGGCCGCCGGGTGGCCCAGTAAGTCGAGCGGGGGGCACGAGCACCATGTCCGAACCCGGCTTCGCTTCGCTCGGCCCGTCGCTGCTGGCCCGCAAGGGCGGCGCCAAGCCCGCCATGCGCCCGCAGGTCGCCCCGCTGGTCGCGGAGGAGACCCCCGTGGCCGAGGACCAGCTCGAGGATCTCGGCTGGAACGATATGGGCCATGACGACGACGGCGCAGAGGTCGTGCCCATCAACGGCGCCGTCTCGCCCGATCTCGCTGCGCACGGCCCTGTCGTCCGCCGCCAGCAGCGCCGCCTCGAGGAGCGCGTGCTCGCCGACGCGGCGATGACCGGCCCCGAGGACCGCGAACCCGAATACGACGAGGACGAGGACGAGGAGGCCTACGCCCCGCTCGCGCCCGAGCCCGTCGCCGCCGCGGTGACCTCCGTGCGTCCCGCGAAGAAATCCCGCGTTCCGGCCGTCCAGTCGGGCCGCCGCGCCGCCTTCACCCTGCGTCTCGACGCCGACCGTCACCTCAAGCTGCGCCTCGCCGCCACCATGCACGGCGTCAGCGCGCAGGTGCTGGTGACCGAGGCCCTCGACCGCCTGCTCGCCGAATATGACGAGCTCGACGTCATCGCCAACCACCTGAAGCGCCACTGATCGGCGTGATCGACCACCACACACACAGTCAGCACCTACGGGGGAATTCGAGTATGGACCGCAAGCTCAAGACCGGACGCCTCACTGCGCCGCGCCTCGCTCTTGTCGCCACCACCGCCATCGCCGCCTTGGCGCTGCCGGGCTTGGCGATCTCGGCTGCGCCGCCTTCGTCCGCCCAGTCCTTCGCCAAGGCGCAAGGGGCGCTCGCCAAGGGGCAGGTCGAGAAGGCCATCCAGCACGCCGAGGCCGCGGTGCTCGCCGATCCGCGCAATCCCGCCTTCCGCGCCCTGCTCGGCGCCGCCTACTTGGAAGCCGGGCGCTTCCAGTCGGCCGCGACCAGCTTCGGCGACGCGCTCGACCTCGGTGACACGGCCCCGCGCACCGTGCTGAGCTTCGCGCTTGCCAAGATCGCGCTGGGCGAAAGCCGCGCGGCGATCACGACCCTCGAAGAGCACCAGGATGCGATCGACCCCGCCGACCTCGGCCTCGCCTTCGCGCTTGCCGGCCAGACCGAGCGCGGCGTCGGCGTGCTGATCGACGCGGTGCGCGCGAGCGAGACCGAAGCCTCGCCCAAGCTGCGCCAGAACCTCGCCTATTCCTATGCCCTCGCCGGCAACTGGCAGATGGCGCGGGTGATGGCGGCCGAGGACGTGCCCGCCGACCAGCTCGACGCGCGCCTGTCCGACTGGGCGCAGAGCGCCGCGCCCGAACTGTTCCAGAAGCGCATCGCCGCGCTGCTCGACGTGACGCCGCGCGCCGATGCCGGCCAGCCCATGCAGCTCGCGCTCGCCAACTTCCCGGCACAGGCGACGATGGTGGCCGAAGCGGCCGCGCAAGATCCCGTGGCCGCCGAAGAGCCGGTGCGGGTCGCCTCGGCGGAAACCTCGCCGGCCTTCACCCAGGCCTTCGCGCCCGCCGAGCCTTCGATCGAGACGGTCGAGCCGGTGGTGCAATATGTCTCGAACCCGGTGGTGCAGCCGCTTCGCGCCGGCGCCCCGGCCCGCGCGGCGAGCAGCCCGCGCGTCGCCGCCGCCGTGCCCCAGCGCCGCATGGCCGCGACCGCCGCTGCCGTCGCTCCGCAGGCGCCGGTTGCCAAGGAAGCCAACACCCATCTCGTCCAGCTCGGCGCCTACGACAGCAAGATCGAGGCGCAGCGCGGCTGGACCGTGCTCAAGTCCAAGTTCCCGCAGCTGAAGGACCGCCAGCCGGTGATCACCGAGGCGGTCGTCAATGGCCGCACCTTCTGGCGCGTCGCCGCTGACGGCTTCGGTCAGAACGGCGCGAAGGCGATGTGCGGCACGGTGAAGTCCGCTGGCCGCGGCTGCTTCGCCTATGCCGCCTCGAGCCCGCCCAAGGGCGCGGTCGGCGCCCCGGCGCAGCGCGAGGTCAAGGTCGCCGCCACCCGCCCGGTGAAGGTTGCCTCGAGCGCCCGCTGATACGCCTATTCTCCCATGAGCACCCTGGCTCCCGGAAGGCCCCCATGCCTTCCGGGAGCTTTCTTGTTGGGGCGGCGGCAGGCGGCTTTCCTAGGGCCGGGCGCAGGGTGTAAGGATCGGGAGCGATCGCCGCCACGCCGCTTTGCGCGCGACCACGTTCGACGCATGGCGAGGCACGGCCGCAGCGGCGGACATCCGCGAAAAACCAACCTGCAATCCGAAAGAGGCACCCTAGCCCAAGCCCGGGCCAAGCGCACGCTTGCGCGCCTCCAGCCGCCCCCAAGCCCCGGCTAGACCCCCGTTACACCCCTTTCACACCCCCGCTTTCGGGGTGTTTTGCGCATCACGCGCCGAGTCGCACGCCGCCCTTCCACAGGCCGAGTACCTTGCCCTGCGTCCCCTGCCGGTCGAACGGGGTGTTGTCGGCGGTCGCCTCCATCTTGCGGCGGTCGATGATCCACGGGGCGTCGGGATCGATCCAGGCGAGGTCCGCCTCGCGCCCCGGCGCGAGCTCGCCCGCCGGCACGCCGAGCAGCCGGGCAGGATTGCGGGCGGTGAGTTCGAAAGCGCGTTGCAGGTCAATGACTTGGTCGCGCACCAGCGCCAGCACCATCGCCAGCAACGTCTCGGCCCCTGCCATGCCCGGCGCGGCGTCGGCGAAGGGCAGGCGCTTGTCTTCGGGCCCGCGCGGATCGTGGCCGCTGGCGATGACGTCGACCGTCCCGTCGCCGATCGCCGCCAGCGCCGCCTGCCGGTCCGCCTCGGAGCGGAGCGGGGGCGAGAGGCGGGTGAAGGTGCGGAAATCGGCCGTGGCGAGGTCGGAGAGGAGGAAATGCGCAGGGGTGATCCCACAAGTGACGGCAAGGCCCCGCGCCTTGGCCTGCCGCACGAGGTCGAACCCGCGGGCGGTCGTGACCTGCCGGATGTGCAGCCGGGCCCCCGCCAGCTCGGCGAGCGCAACGTCGCGGGCGATGGCCAGCGCCTCGGCCTCGGCGGGCGCAGCGGGCAGGCCCAGCCGGGTCGCGATCTCTCCCGCCGTCGCCGCCGCCTCGCCGACCAGCCCTGCGTCCTCGGCATGGGTGACGACCACGAGGCCGAGCATCGCGGCATACTGGAGGAGCCGCAGCATCACGCCGGAATCCGCGATCCAGCGCCGCCCGGTGGCGATGCCCTTGGCGCCGGCCTCCTGCATCAGCGCGAGCTCGGCCAGCTCGCGCCCCTCGAGCCCGCGCGTCGCGGCGGCGAGCGGGTGGACCCACAGGTCGGGCTTTCCGCTCTTGGCGATGAAGCCGACCCGGCTCGGCAGGTCGAGCGCCGGCGACTGGTCCGGCATCAGCGCCGCGCGGGTGATCCCGCCGAAGTGGAACGCCGGCTTGTCGACCGCGAAGACGCCGAGGTCGACGAGCCCCGGCGCGAGCAACTTGCCGCGCGCGTCGAGGGTGTCGTCCCCCTCCTCCGCCCGCGCTTCCGGGCCGACCGCAAGGATCACCCCGTCGGCACAGCGCAGGCCGCCCTCGATGATGCCGCCGGGCGTCGCGAGCCGGGCGTTGGCGATGGTGAGAGGGCGCAGCTGCTTCATGCCCAGCCCTCCTGCCCCCGCGCCTCGCGCGTGAGGATGTCGAGGCAGGCCATGCGGATCGCGACCCCCATCTCGACCTGACGGGTGATCAGCGAGCGGCCCGCCATGTCGGCGACCTCGCTGTCGATCTCGACCCCGCGGTTCATCGGGCCAGGGTGCATCACCAAGGCATCGGGCCGGGCGAGTGCGAGGCGCTTGCGTGTCAGGCCGTAGAGGTGTCGATACTCGCGCGCGCTGGGCACGAACTGCCCGCTCATCCGCTCCGATTGCAGGCGCAGCATCATCACCACCTCGGCGCCTTCGAGCGCAGCGTCGAAATTGTGGTGGACCTCGACCCCCATGGCCTCGACCCCGGCGGGCATAAGCGCTGGCGGCGCGCAGACCCGCACCGCGGCGCCGAGCGCTGTCAGGCACAGGATGTTCGAGCGCGCCACGCGGCTGTGGAGGATATCGCCGCAGATCACGACCTTGAGGCCGGTGAAATCCTCCGCACCCTTGCCCCTTTCAGCCAGCGCGTGGCGCAGGGTGAGCGCATCGAGCAGGGCCTGCGTGGGGTGTTCATGCTGCCCGTCGCCCGCATTGAGGACAGGGCAATCGACCTTGTCCGCGATCAGCCGCGTCGCCCCCGACGAGCCGTGGCGGATCACGATCGCATCGGCGCGCATCGCGTTCAGCGTGATCGCGGTGTCCATCAGCGTCTCGCCCTTCTTCACCGAGCTTTGCGCGGCGTGCATGTTGACCACGTCCGCCCCCAGCCGCTTGCCCGCGATCTCGAAGGAGAGGAGCGTGCGGGTCGAATTCTCGAAGAAGGCGTTGATGATCGTCAGGCCGCGCAGCAGGTTCACGTGCTTGGTCGGCTGGCGATTGAGCGCCACCCACTGCTCGGCCTCATGAAGGAGGTAGAGGATCTCGTGGCACTGGAGGTGGCCGATGCCGGTGAGGTCGCGGAGCGGGAAAGCCAGCCGTCCGGCCGGAAAGCGGCCCTGGGCGGCGGAAGGATCGGTCATGGCCATCAAAGCCACGCCCTTAGTCGAGCCGCCCGTGTCTCTCAACCCATGGCACGCGCTTTTGCGTTGGCAGCGGCGCGGCAAAGCCCCTAGATCGGCTCGGCCAAGGCAAAAGGGAATTCGGATGAGCTTCGTCGGCAAGGTGTGGAAGGTCCTCGTCGGGATCAAGGACGGGCTCGTCCTTCTGTTCATGCTGCTGTTCTTCGTCGCCTTGTTCGGCGTGCTTTCGGCCCGACCCAATCCCGGCAAGGTGCGCGACGGGGCACTGCTGATCGACATGTCGGGAACCATCGTCGAGGAGAAGTCGGCTTTCGATCCGATCTCCGCCGTCCTGTCCCAGCGGGCGCCCGTCGGCGAGGTGCGCGCGCGCGACGTGATCCGCGCGCTCGATGCCGCGGCGACCGACGAGCGGGTCAAGGGGGTGGTGTTCGACCTCACCACCTTCCTCGGCGGCGGGCAGGTGCACCTCACCGAGATCGGCGAGGCCATGGACCGGGTCCGCAAGGCCGGCAAACCCGTCCTCACCTGGGGCAAAGGCTATGCCGACGATCACATGCTGCTCGCCGCCCACGCGAGCGAGGTGTGGCTCGATCCCATGGGTGTGGCGGTGATCGCCGGGCCGGGGGGCAGCAACATCTACTACGCCGGGCTACTCGAAAAGCTTGGCGTCACCGCGCGGGTCTACCGCGTGGGCGAGTTCAAGGCGGCGGTCGAACCCTGGACCCGCAGCGGCATGTCCGACGAGGCGCGCGCCAACATCGGCGGGCTCTACGGGGCGCTGTGGGAAGAATACAAGGCGGACGTCACGCGTGCGCGGCCCAAGCTGCAGCTCGCGAGGGTGACCGACGATCCGCAAGCCTGGATCGAGAGCGCGGGCGGCGACATGGCCCGGGCCGCGCTCGCCGCCGGCCTCGTCGACAAGCTCGGCGACAAGGCGCAGTTCGGCGCGCGGGTGGCCGAGCTTGCGGGCAAGGACACGTGGGACAAGACCCCCGGCAGCTTCGCCAAGAGCGAGCTTGCGCCCTACCTCGCCGACATCGGCGAAACGCGTTCGGGCAAGAAGGTCGGCGTCATCACCATTGCCGGCGAGATCGTCGACGGCGATGCGGGCCCCGGAACCGCGGGCGGCACGCGCATCGCCAAGCTGCTCGACGATGCGCTCGACGACGACCTCGGCGCGCTGGTCGTGCGGGTGGATTCGCCGGGCGGCTCGGTCACCGCCTCCGAGGAGATCCGCCGCGCGATCCAGCGCTACCGCGACCGCAAGATCCCGGTCGCGGTGTCGATGGCGAACCTCGCGGCGAGCGGCGGCTACTGGGTGTCGACCCCCGGCGAGCGGGTGTTCGCCGAGCCTTCGACCATCACCGGCTCGATCGGCGTCTTCGCGGTGATGCCGACCTTCGAGAACGCAGGGCCGCGCATCGGCGTCACGGCGGACGGGGTGAGAACCACGGCGCTGTCGGGCCAGCCGGACGTCGTCGGCGGCTTCACCCCAGCGATGGACGCACTGCTGCAATCGAGCATGAACGGCACCTACCGCAACTTCCTCGGCCTCGTCTCAAAGGCGCGGCGTCTGCCGGTCGAGCGCGTCGACGCGATCGGCCAGGGGCAGGTGTGGGACGGCGGCACGGCGCGCCAGAACGGGCTCGTCGACGAGTTCGGCGGCTTGTCCGACGCGCTCGCCTGGGCGGCCGGCAAGGCGGGGGCGAAGGAGGGCGAATGGCATGCTGTCTACCTCGGCGACAGCGGGGGCAGTTACGATTCGCTGATCCGCCGCATGGTCGCCAGCGAAAGCGGCGGCCGCGAATCGCTGGCCGGCGTCAACGGCGACCTCTTCGCGATGACCGCGCTGCGCGGCGAGACCCTCACCGACCGGCTCGCCCGCGATCTCGAGCGCCTGACGGGCACCCGCGGCATCCAGGCGCTGTGCGTGGCGTGCCCGGCGGTCTCTGCCGCACCTCGGGAAAGCGGCATGCAGAGACCTCAGGGGCTCGTCGCGCTGCTGGCGTGGCTTGCGGGCGACTAAAAGCGCCGGGCCCCTTTCCGGGCGCTTGCCAAGCCCGGCGGAGCCCATTAAAGGCGCCCCCCTGTCCGGGCCCCACGGCCCACGGACGGGCGCGTAGCTCAGCGGTAGAGCACACCCTTCACACGGGTGGGGTCACAGGTTCAATCCCTGTCGCGCCCACCATCTTTTCAGAGATTTGGAAGAGATGGCGACAGTTTCCATGAAAGAATCATGGAAAAGAGTCCACTGAACGATGGACCAGCCTCACAAGCCACCTGCCCTTTCCTGCCCGGTTGAATTCGGCTTGCCACGACCTGAAAAACAATGAGAACATTTCGCTCTTTCGGGTTCTCGAGGGGGTGAGTGATGCGCAAGTGGGGTTGGCTCGTGGGTGCGGCGCTGATGGTGGCGCCGGCAGTGCACGCAAAGGACAAGGCGCCGGACGAGGAGACGAAGGCCGAGGCGACGCTGAACGATTTCGTCAAGGACTTCGAGCGATCCGACGGGCTCTTCCCGCTCTACCGCGACAAGAAGACCGGCGAGCTGTTCATGGAGATCGACGCCGACCGGCTCGGCCGCGAGTTCATCTACTTCACCTACACCGAGAACGGGCCGGTCGAGACCGGTCACTTCCGGGGCAACTTCCGGGACAACCGCATCGTCGTCTTCAACCGCGTCTACGATCGCATCGAGGTCGAGGCCGTCAATACGAGCTACTATTTCGATCCGAGGAACGCGCTCGCCCGTTCGTCCGACGCGAACATCGCGCGCGCTCCGCTCGGCAGCGTCGAGATCAAGGCCAAGAGCGAGGACGGCAAGCGGTTCCTGATCTCGGCCGATGCGCTGCTCGAAGGGGAGGCCCTGCACCGCATCTCGCCGTGGCAATCGCCCGACGCAAAGCCCGGTTCGAGCTTCGCACTGGGCGAACTCTCCAAGGAGAAGACGCGGATCACCGCTGCGCGCAGCTTCCCCGAGAACACCGACATCCGGGTCGAATACGTCTATGATAACCCCAAGCCGGTGAACTACGGCAGCCCGGACGTTACTGACCCGCGCTCGGTGGCGGTGCTCGTCCAGCACTCCTTCCTTGCCATGCCCGCGCCCGGCTTCGAACCGCGCGCGGATGATTTCCGCGTCGGCTACTTCACCAGCCAGGCGACCGATCTCACTTCCAAGGAACACGCCCCCTATCGCGACCTCATCCACCGCTGGCGCCTGGTGAAGAAGAACCCCGAGGCGGCGCTGTCGGACCCGGTGAAGCCGATCACCTTCTGGATCGAGAATACCACGCCGGTCGAACTGCGCGACACGATCCGCAACGCGACGCTCGCCTGGAATGCCGCCTTCGAGAAGGCGGGCTTCACCAACGCGGTCGAAGTCAGGATCCAGCCTGACGACGCGGACTGGGAAGCGGGGGACCTGCGTTACAACGTGCTGCGCTGGACCTCCTCGCCCAACCCGCCTTTCGGCGGCTACGGCCCCAGCTTCGTCAATCCGCGCACCGGCGAGATCATGGGCGCGGACATCATGCTGGAGTACGTCTTCCTCACCAACCGGCTGCGCTACAAAGAGATCTTCGAGACCGCCGCCCTGCCGGCGGAGATGAAGCCGGCCGGCACAGCGCACCATCACGGTCCCGGCGAAGGCCCGGCGTGCGATTTCGGCAGCCTCCTCCAGCCGCGGCTGATGACCGCGCGGGCCGTGCTGCTCGCGCAGGGCGCCCCGCCCGAGGCCTTCGCCAGCCTCGTCGAGCAGGAGCTCTACTATCTCGTCCTCCACGAGGTCGGACACACGCTGGGGCTCAACCACAACATGCGCTCCTCAAGCAGCGTGCCCTTCGCCTCGCTGAGTTCCACCGAGACCACGCCGGTCAATTCGGTGATGGACTATCCCGCGATCAACATCGCCCGCGTCGGCGAGCCGCAGGGGCAGTTCTCGGCCCATCGTCCCGGCCCCTACGACCTGTGGGCGATCGAATACGGCTACACCACCGACACCGGCGCGCTCGGGCGCATCCTCGCCCGCTCGACCGAGCCCGCGCTCGCCTTCGGCAACGATGCCGACGACATGCGCGCACCCGGCGTGCACATCGACCCGCGGGTGATGATCGGCGACCTTTCTGACGATCCGATCGGCTGGGCGGGCAAGCAGTCGCAGCTCATCAACCAGACCTTCGCGGCGCTGCCGGGCAAGGTGCTGAAAGCCGGCGACAGCTACCAGGCGCTGCTCGACAGCTACTTTATCCTCACCGGCCAGCAGGCGACCGCGGCGAGTGTCGCCTCGCGGTGGATCGGCGGCGTGTTCAATAACCGTTCGGCGGTCGGCCAGGCGGGCGCGCAGAAGCCGCTGGCGCCGGTGCCGGTCGCCGACCAGCGCCGTGCGCTTGCCACCGTCACCGCGATCGCCTTCGCGCCCGACGCCTTCGCCGCGAGCGAGAGCCTGCTCGACCGGCTCCAGGTCCAGCGGCGCAGCTTCGACAGCTTCGGCATCAACGTCGATCCCAAGCCGCACGCGCGGGCCCTCGCCATCCAGCGCTCGCTGCTCGATCACATGCTGCACCCCAATGTCCTTACCCGGCTGACCGACAGCCGGCGCTATGGCGGGGAATATCCGGTCAGCACCTATATGGGCGAGCTGACCGCTGCGATCTTCGATGCGGATCGTGCCGGCCCGGTGAACACCTATCGCCAGAACCTGCAGATCGAATACGTCACGCGCCTGATCGCGGCGGCCTCGGGTGCAGGCGGCGGGGCGGAATCGACGCCATTCGGTCCGGCGCCGCTCCCCAACTACGACTATGTCGCAAGGTCGGCCGCGCTCGCCAGCATCGAGAAAGTGAAGACAATCGCCGCGCTGCCGGCCGCCGACGCCGAAACGCGCGCGCACCGTGCGCACATCAGGTCGCTGATCGCGGCTTTCGAGCGGCGGTAGCGTTCCTCCCGCCAGGCGGACCGAACCGTCGGGAGCCGCGCTCCCCACGGTTCGGTAGCGGTCTCTTGGCACATGGAGGCCGTTTGCTTACCGCCTGTTTACCATGTTGGGACTACCGATGGGCGCTGAAAGCACCGATCCGTCGGGACGAATGGTGTTCGGGCACATGGTAGCGCAATGACCTTCATCCAAAGCACGATCGATGCGCGCGCCCTGGGCAAGGCGCAGAACCGGGACTGGCTCGAGACCTGGCAGGCCTTCGTGGTTCTCCATGTCATCGCGGTCCTGCCCCTGCTGCTGGTCGGCTTTCCGCCCCTGGTGGACCTCTACGGTCACCTGGGGCGGTATGCCGTCCAGACCGATCTCCAGAACCGGCCCGAGCTCCAGCAGTTCTTCTCGTATGATTGGACGCTGATCGGCAACCTGGGCGCGGACCTGCTCGTGCAGGCGCTCCATGGATGGCTGGGGCTCGAGGCGTCGGTCCGACTCATTGTCATCCTCTCGCAGCTGCTCGCCACATCCGCGGTCTTGCTGGTCAGCCGCGAGATCCATGGGCGGATCACCCCGTTCGCGCTCGCCGCGCTACCGCTCAACTACTCGATGGCGTTCAGCTACGGGTTCATCAACTACACGCTGAGCATGACGCTCGCGCTGCTCGCCTTCGTCGGCTGGATGCGGTTGCGACGGCGGGGCCACGCGGTCGCCGCGCGCGTCTTCCTCGCCGGGGCGGGCATGGTCGTCTGGGTATCCCACGCCTACGGCTGGGCGTTCCTCGGGCTCCTGTGCGGCGCGACGGTGCTCGCCGAGGTGATCGCGGCGAGGCATCGCCCGGTTGCCGCCGTGACGACGATTCTCGCCGAGTGTTGCCCGCTCCTCCTTCCGCTGGTGCCGATGGTCCTGTGGCGCTCGGGCTCCGGGGGGCTGGACACGATGGGATGGACCATCGGCACCAAGCTTCAGGGGCTGGCCTCGGTTTTCCGCAACAAGTGGCCAAGCCTCGACATCCCCTCGGTGTTCGTGATCCTGTGCCTGATCTATTGGGCGATCCGCGACCGGTCGGCGGCCTTCGACAAGCGGATGGGCCTTGCGGCCGTGCTGTGCCTTGCCTGCTTCATCCTGCTGCCGAACCGGGTGTTCGGCTCGATCTACGCCGACATCCGCCTCACGCCCTACCTGCTGATGACCGCTTTGCTGGCGATCTCCCCCGCGCGGATCGATGCCCGCACGATGAAGCGGCTGACACTCATCGCGCTCGCCTTCTTCGAGGGCCGCACAGTGATCACCGCGGCTGCCTATATCGACCACGAGGAGACTGTCGCCGAAGTGCTCCCGACGCTCGATGCGATCCCGCGCGGAGCGCGTCTCGCCTATTTCCTCGTCGTCCCCTGTACCGAGGACTGGGACCTGCCGGTGCTTTCGCACGTGCCGGGCGTCGGCCTTGCCCGCAAGGACATCTTCGCGAACACCCAGTGGCAGATCGCGGGCACCAATGCGCTCGTCGTCCACTATCCGGCAGCCGCACCCTTCGAGCACGATCCGTCGCAATACGTCTATGCCGGGAAATGCGAGCCGGGCGTCTACCCGACGCTCGCGGAGGTCGTCAGCCAGTTCCCGCACCCGGGGTTCACGCATCTGTGGATCGTCGACGACCTGCCGAAGCCGCTGAACGTGCCGCAGGGGTTGAAGGCCGTGCCCCATGCCGGCAAGGGCGTCCTCTACGAGGTCGCCAGCCCCGCTTCACCTGCCCCGAAGGCGCGCTGACACCGGCCTAGAGCCGCGCGAACCTCCCGCCATCGACCGTCATGGTCGTCCCCGTGACGAAACGTACGTCCTCGCTCGCCAAGAAGGCGGCGGCGGCCGCGATGTCCTCGGGCTTGCCGACGTCGGAAGGGTCGATAGCTTCCGCACCCGACTTCACGTTGGGGTTCTTCCACAGCATCGGCGTGTCGATGGCGCCCGGCATCACCGCGTTGGCACGGATGCGCCGCTCGCGCCCCTCGATCGCGGTCGTGTGGGTGAGCGAGACGAGCGCGGCCCTGGCGGCGGCATAGGGCGCGGCGTTGGCGCTCCTCTCGACCGCGTGGATGCTGGCGAAGTTGACGATCGCTCCGCCGGCCTCGCCCATGTGGAGGAAGCACTGGCGGGTGAAGGTCCCCGCCCCGATCAGGTCGACCGCGCGCACCTTTCGCCAGTCGGCAGTGCTGGTCTCGCCGAGCGCGTGGAAGGTCATCAGGCCGGCATTGTTGACGACGATGTCGAGCCCCCCGAAGGCGTCTCGTGTCGCCCGGACACAGCGCTCGACCGCGCTCTGGTCCGAGACGTCGCAGGCGACACCCCTCGCCGGGCTTCCGTCGGGGGAGAGCTGCCGCGCAGCCGCCTGTGCGCGCGCCGCGTCGAGGTCGGCGATCACCACCCGCGCCCCTTCGGCGACGAGCCGGGAAGCGATCGCCGCACCGATCTCGCGTGCGGCGCCGGTGACGATGGCGCCCCTTGTCGGCGAAGCGGGGAGCGGTCATGCAGCAGGTTCTCCGGGGGAGGTGGGGGGCGAGCCGAGAGTGCGGCGGGCTTCGCGCTCCTGCCGGCGCGCGTGGTGGCCACCCACCTCGTCGAGCGGCACCACCGGCACCGTGAGGCAAACGCTCTGCAGCGGCAGCACCTCGCGCCAGTCGGCGATGAGCGTCCGGAACTCCTCGCCGACCTTGCGGATCTTGCGGTCGAGGTCGAACAGGCCGACGGGGTTCATCCGTCGATCGCGCCTGCCCGCTTGACCGCGCCCCCCCTGACGCGGCAACTGTCGAGCTACCGCCGTCCGGCGGCGAAGCGAGGTCTCTTCATGACAAAGCGATTCCGGGGCCTTGGCCTCCTCATGGCAGCGGCGATGTGTGGTGTGGCGGCAGTGCCGGCAGCGGCGCAGTCCTTCGAGCAGGGGAGCTTCGATCCTGCCATCCCCACCCTCACCCAGAACGCCGGCCACGCACCGGGCACGCGCATCACGTCGCCCGACCAGGCGATCGCCTACATCCGTGCGCTTGCCGCCGCCGCGCCCGAGCGCACCAGGCTCGTCCAGTACGCGACGAGCTGGGAGGGCCGGCCGCTCTACTATCTCGTGATCTCCGCGCCCCAGAACATCGCGCGCCTCGACGCGATCCGCGCCGACCTTGCGACCATCGCCGCGGGGCGTCCCGGCAACGGCACGGCGCTCCCCGTGACGTGGCTCACCTACGGCGTCCACGGCAACGAGATCTCCTCGACCGATGCAGCGCTGATGACCGCCTACCACCTGCTCGCCGCGAAGGACGATGCGAAGGCGGCGAAGATCCTCGCCAACACCGTCCTCGTCATCGATCCGATGCAGAACCCCGACGGGCGGGCGCGGTTCTTGAACAACTTCCTCACCTCGACCGGGATCGCCCCCACCGGCGACCGGCAGGCGGCCGAGCACGACGAGCCCTGGCCGAGCGGGCGCGTCAACCACTACCTCTTCGACCTCAACCGCGACTGGTTCACCCTCTCGCAGCCGGAAACGCGAGGCAAGGTCGCCGCGATCCGGCAGTGGAACCCGGTCGTGGTCGCCGACCTCCACGAGATGGGCGGGGACAGCACCTACTTCTTCTCGCCCGCCGCCGCGCCCTTCAGCCCCAACCTCACCCAGGCCCAGATCCGCGCCTACGAGCTCATCGGCCGCTACAACGCCGCCGCCTTCGACGCGCGCGGCGAGCCCTACTTCACCCGCGAGGTCTACGACCTCTTCTATCCGGGCTACGGCGACACCTGGAACGCGCACCATGGGGCGATCGGCTCGACCTACGAGCAAGCTTCGGCGCGCGGCCTGGTGTTCGAGCGGCGCGACGGGACCGATCTCACCTACGCGCAAGGGGTGCACAACCACTTCACCACCAGCCTCGCGACCGCGAGCGCCGTCGCCGACAACCCCGCCAAGTTCCTCTCCGACTTCGCCGCCTACCGCGCGGCCAACGCGGCGGGCGCGGCCGGCAAGGGCAGCTATATCATCGACCTGTCGAAGCGGCGCTGGAATGCCGAGCGTCTCGGCCGCCGCCTTGCGGCGCAGGGCATCACCGTGCTGCGCCGCGAGGGGAACGCGAGCATATGCGGCAAGTCCTATCCGTCGGGCTACCTCGCAGTCCCTCAGGCCCAGCCCGCCGCGCGGCTGGTTCGCAGCCTCCTCGACCGGGATACGCCGCTCCCGCCCGACTTCCTTGCCGAGCAGGAACGCCGCCGCTCGGTCGACCTGCCACACGAGCTCTACGACGTGACCGCCTGGTCGGTCGGACCCATGGCGGGGGTCGATGTCAGCCTGTGCAACGCCGCGGTGACGGGCGAGGCGATGAGCGCCGACCTGCCAATTCCCGCCAAGACCAGCGGCAGCGGCAGCTTCGCCGTCGCCGTGCCGTGGAGCGACAGCGGGCAGGCGCGGCTTGTCACCCTCGCGCTTCGCCAAGGAATCGAGGCGCGCGTCACCGACAAGGCCTTCACCGCCGGCGCGCGCAATTTCCCCCGCGGAACGGTGGTCTTTGCCGCGGGTTCGAACACGCCCGAGAAGATGGAGCGCCTCGCCGCCCTGACGCGCGAGGTCGGCGCGGAGACCGTCGCGCTCGAGAACGGCTGGGTCGAGGCCGGCCCCAACTTCGGCAGCGCCCATTTCGTGCGTCTCGGCCTGCCGCGCGTTGCGCTGGCGTGGGACGACGGCGTCGACCAGCTCTCCGCGGGCTCGCTGCGCTACGTGCTCGAGCAGCGCCTCGGCCTGCCCGTCACGCCGATCCGCACCGCTCGCCTCGCCCGCGCCGATCTTGCCGATTACGACGTGGTGCTCGTCCCCGAGGGCAACCCCGGCAGCGTGCTCGGCGATGGCGGCCAGCGGGCGCTTCGGGCCTTCGTCCAGCGCGGCGGCGTGCTTGTCGCGGTGGGCGAGAGCCTCGAGGCCTTCACCGGCGGCGACAACCCGCTGCTAGCGGTGAAGCGCGAGGCCGCCCTGGGCCGCAAGCCCGACACCAAGTCGGACAAGGCCGACCTTGCCGAGGCCAGGGAGATCACCGGCGAAGAGGCCTACCGCGAGGCGATCAAGGACAAGGCGGCGTTGCCCGATACGCTGCCCGGCGCGCTGCTCAACGTGGTCGCCGAGCCCGACTATTTCCTTTCGGCCGGCTATGACGAGGGCGGCGTGGTGCTGGCGACGGGACAGCAGATCTGGACCCCGCTCGACCGCGCCAAGGGCGTGAACGCACTGCGCTTCGCCGCCGCGCCGGGGCTCGTCGCCAGCGGCTATGTGTGGGGCGAGAACAAGCGGCAGCTCGCCTTCAAGCCCTACCTCATGGCCCAGCGCCAGGGCCGGGGTCTGGTGATCGGCTTCGCGCACGATCCCTCAACTCGCGCCTATCTCGAAGGGCTCGACCTTGCGATCGCCAATGCGGTGCTCATCGCACCCTCGCGGGTGCGGTGAGGAGTGCAGCGGGCATGACTGATCTAGGATAAGGCCGCCGCTTGTGCCATGCTCGCGGGCATGGTCTTCGAAGCGCTCGTCGTTGCTCATGTCATCACCGGCGCGGTGGGGCTCACGGCGTTCTGGGGGCCGATCGCGACCAAGAAGGGGGCGGCGAGGCACCGCAAGTGGGGGAGGATCGCCTGCTACGGCTTCCTCGGCGCCGGGGCGCTGGCGATCGCGATGGCGCTGCTGTCGCTCTACGGCCCCGAGGCCCGCCACCCCGAAATCACCGACCGTGCGCTGTTCGACGGGCTGTTCGGGTGGATGATGCTCTACCTCGGCACGCTCACCAT
Organism: Erythrobacter sp.; assembly: GCA_046076505.1. Taxonomy (GTDB): domain Bacteria; phylum Pseudomonadota; class Alphaproteobacteria; order Sphingomonadales; family Sphingomonadaceae; genus Erythrobacter. Next base: position 15,639 of record JBJTSG010000097.1, read on the forward strand.
CGGCTTCGTCGATTATGGCCTTGCCGTGGTGAAGCACAGCCGCGACCGCCGCGGCTTGCGCGCCCTCCGCTATCAAGCGGTGATTGCGGCGGTGATCGTCTCGGGCGCGTGGTGCGGAATTTATGGCTGGCAAGTCGGACACCCGCTGATGATGCTGGTCGCCTTCATCGGTATCGCGGCGATGCTGATCCAGCAGCGCTACATCTGGCGCGCCGCGGATTTCCCGCGAGGCACCCACATCGGCGAACACTTCCGCGCGCTGATCGGCATGGGCATTTCGGCCTACACCGCCTTCTTGTCGGTCGGGCTGATCCGCCTCGTTCCCGAACACGTCTTCAACCCGGCGATCTGGGCCGGGCCGAGCGTGATCGGGGTAAGCCTGATCCTCTACTTCACCGTGCAGGCGAAGAAGACCGCCGCGCGGCCGCGCGCGTCAGGGGTGCGCCCACAGCCGCAGTAGGCTGGCGATGGTCTTGTCGAGGGTGAGCAGCTCGGCCGATTGACTGGGGAGCTGGGCTTTGAGCGAGGCGCGCAGGTTCTCCATGTCGAACAGCACCTCGCGCCGGGCAGGGTCTGCGACCATGCTTTCGATCCAGCCAACCGCGACGATCCGCGTGCCGCGCGTGACCGGCTTCACCTCGTGGATCGCGCCGGACGGGTAGAGCACGAGATGCCCCGCTTCCGCCTTGACCGCCTGGGTCAGCCCGGCGGTGTGGATGACGAGCTCGCCGCCCTCGTAATCGCCGGGCGGGGTGAGGAACAGGGTGAAGGACAGGTCGGTGCGGATGCGCTTCTCGCCCTTGCCCATCAGCGCGTTGTCGACGTGCGCGCCGTAGTGTCCGCCGTCTGCCGTGCGGCTGATCAGCAGCGGCGAGAGGCGACGCGGCCAGGCGGCGGCGCGGATCACCGGGTGGTCCATCACGATGCCCGACAGCTCCGACTGGAGCGCGCGTCCCGCTGTCGAGTCCATCGCCGCCTGCTGGTTGTGCTTCACCTCGCGCGCGGTGGCGCCCGCCGTCTCGCGCCCGTCGCGCCACGCAAGCATCGCGATGCGCTCGTGGAGGGCGGCGAGGTGGCCCGCGTCGGGGATGGCTTCGACAACGAGGATCATGCGTGAGGCTCTAGCGCCGTGCGATGCCCTCCGCCAGCAGGCGGTTCACCCCGGCGGCGATCGCATCGGCGTCGGGGCCGCCTTCCCCCCCCCACACGACGTAGCGCAGGCCAACGAAGACGTTGATGCCCATCATCGCCCAGGCCTCGACCTCGCCCAGCCCCTCGCGGAACTCGCCAGAGGCGCTGCCCGCGGCAAGGCGCTCGGCAAAGCGCGCGGCGATCGTCTCGTAATGCGCACGGTAGCTCGCCGGGTCGACGAACTCGGCCTCGTCGATGATCCGGTAGATCTCCTTGTGCTCGGCTGCGAAGCGCAGGAAGGCCGCGAGCGCGGCGCGCTCGATCTCCAAGGCCCCCATGCCTTCGTGCAGGGCCGAGCGCGCGCTGGTGCGCACCATCTGGCTCATGTCGGCAACAAGCGCGCGGAACAGTGCGTCCTTGCTGTCGAAATAGGTGTAGAAGCTGCCAAGCGCGACGCCGGCGCGGCGGGTGATCGAACTCACCGAGGCTTCGTGAAAGCCCTTCTCGCCGAACTCCACCGCGGCGGCATCGAGCAGCTTCCTCAGCGTCCGCCGCCCGCGCTCGGTCCGCGGCGCCTTCGGGTCGCCCTCGGCCTCGACTGCGGCCGCGATCCGCTTCGCGGTGCTGCGAGTGTTGCTCATCCGCATCTCCCTCCCCGCTTTCGGTAAGCGGCGCAAGGAGCGCACACAAGCAAAACTTGAAAGCCGGTTCACCTTTCAATATGGGTGCGGTCCACAAGAAGGGCGACAGGAGAGGAAACCCGCCATGACCATGCTGAACTGGACCCGCGCCGCGCTGCTTGCCGGTTGCGCCGGGATCGCCGCCACCGCCGCGCCCGCCGCCGCGCAGGATGCCGTCACGGTCGATACCGCCACCACGCAGGCCGACAGGCGAGATCGTCGTCACCGCCCGCCGCCGCGAGGAGCGCCTGATCGACGTTCCTGTCGCGGTGACCGCTTTCGACCAGGCCGATCTCCAGCGCGTCCAGGCGATCGACCTTTCCGGACTTCAGGCGGCCGCGCCCAACCTCAACCTCGTCCAGGGCCGCGGCTCGGCGGCGAGCGCCAACATCTTCATCCGCGGCCTCGGCCAGCCCGACGCGCTCCAGACCTTCGACCCGGCGGTCGGCATCTATGTCGACGGCGTCTACCTCTCGCGCATCCAGGGCGCGCTGCTCGGCCTGTTCGATGTCGAGCGGATCGAGGTGCTGCGGGGGCCGCAGGGCACGCTCTACGGCAAGAACACCACCGGCGGGGCGATTTCGATCGTCAGCCGCAAGCCCGACCTCGACACCCTCAAGGCCTCTGCCTCGGCGCTCTACGGGCGCTTCGACCAGATCGTCCTGAACGGTTATCTCAGCGCGCCGATCGTCACCGACAAGGTCGCCCTCAGCCTTGCGGGCCAGTACGACAAGCGCGACGGGATCGTCACCGACCCGCGCACGGGCCGCAAGTACAACGACCGTGACAGCCTGACCTTCCGCGGCATCCTGCGCATCCAGCCGACCGAGCGGCTCGAGATCATCGCCAGCGGCGACTACAACCGCCAGCGCAACGCCCTGACCCTCGGCTACCCGACCGCACCGCTGCTGCGCACCAACCTTGCATTGGGCCCGCAGCAGCTCGTCGCCGCGCAGCCCTATGGCCGCTACGACTACCGCGCCTCGACCAGCTTCACCGGCAACGAGGGTCAGAAGCTCGATCACTGGGGTGTGAACCTCACCGCCAACCTCGAGCTCACCGATGCGATCACGCTGACCAGCATCACCGCCTGGCGCAAGCTCGAGCCCGACCTGTTCATCGACATCGACGCGAGCCAGGCCCAGCTGGGGGACGTCTTCGTCGGCATCGACCAGCGCCAGTTCAGCCAGGAACTGCAGCTCAAGTGGGACAACGCCAGCAACTTCCGCGGCGTGTTCGGCCTGTTCTACCTCAATGAGAACATCCGCTCGAACCAGCTGGCCTTCGCCAACGACCTGTTCGCCTTCGGCGCGCTGCCGCTCACCTTCCTGCGCACCATCAACGACGAGCAGAACACCAAGAGCTACGCCGCCTTCGGTCAGGCGACCTACGACTTCACCGACCGCTTCAGCGTCACCGCCGGGCTGCGCTACACCAAGGAGAAGCGCCGCTACGACCGCTTCACCACCACCTCGTCGACGCTGGCGGCGCTCAACAACCTCACCTTCCGCTTCCCGGGCAACCTGCCGGCGCCGCTCAACCTCGATAACGACATCAGCTTCGATGCGTGGACGCCGAGCCTCACGCTTTCTTACAAGCCGGGAACCAACAGCCAGATCTACGCCTCGGCCTCACGCGGGTTCAAGTCGGGCGGCTTCAACGGCCGCGCCAACGGCCTTGCCGATCTCACCCTGGTGGTGAACGGCCAGAGCCAGCTGGTGACGAGCTTCGCGCCCGAGACGGTGTGGACCTACGAAACCGGCGCCAAGGCGAGCTTCCTCGGCGGGGCAGTCTATCTCGCCGCGAACGTCTTCTACAGCGACTTCAAGAACTTCCAGGCACGCGTCGGCGGCGGCGCGGTGGGCGTCTTCCCGGTGCTCAACGCCGGCAGGATGTCGATCTGGGGCGCGGAGGTCGAAGCCGTGGTCAAGCCGACCAAGGCCTGGACGATCCGCAGCAGCCTCGGCTATCTCGACGCGCAGTACGACGAGTTCAACGACGGCCGGCGTGCGCCCGCGTTCAGCTGCAACCCGACCGGCGCGCGCATCACCTGCGAGCCGGCCTTCGCCCCGCCGATCAGCTTCAACGTGGCGAGCGACTACCGCTTCGACCTCGGCGATGCGGGCAGCCTGACGATCGGCGGCGATGCGCGCTTCGTAGACAAGCACTTCCTGAGCGTCGACAACCGCCCCGGCCTCGTCGAGAACGGATACTGGCTGGCGAACGCCTTCATCCGCTACGACGATGCGAGCCGGAAGTGGTACCTGCAGGGCGGCCTCAAGAACGTGTTCGACACGATCTACAAGACGGACGGCCAGGAATTCAGCTCGGTCGGGAACATCCAGACCGTCTATTACGGCGATCCGCAGACCTGGAACGTGATGGTCGGCTTCAACTTCTGACGGCGGGAGAACGGGCGCGCGGCGGTCTCCGGGAGG
>JBJTSG010000098.1:0-16310 GCA_046076505.1 Erythrobacter sp.
GCGAAGCCTTCCTTCTGCACACTTATGCGGCCTTAGACAAGTGTGGTTGTGACAGATTCCGTAAGGTTGCAGGGCAGCATCCTAATTGTGACACATGCATGCACTTCAAGCGACTCCTTCGTGCTCCCCAATCTCCAAAGCAACGAACACTGTCTTCGAGATGCGGCGCGGTGTCGATGTCGATGTGGAGCAGCGGGTGGCGCTTCCTCAATTCGCTGAGGCGCGGAAACAGCCGCTGGCTGCCGAACATCGGCAACACGCCGAGGCGCAGGTGCAGCAGCGCGATGTTGTCCGACTGGCTCTCCACCGCCCGGGCGAGCGCCTCCATGTGCGGGTTCACCGCCTCGTAGAAGGCCTGGCCCTCGTCGGTGAGCTGCATCGATTGCCGCGCGCGGGTGAACAGCTTCTTGCCGACGAATTCCTCGAGGTTGCTGATCCGCCGCGACAGCGCCGAGGGGCTGAGGCCGATCTCTTCCGCAGCGGCACGCGCGGACCCGAGGCGCACGGTGCGCATAAAGGCTTCGAGAGCGCGCAGGGGGGGCAGGCGACGTGCAGGCATGAACTCTCTCCTTGGGGGGAGTTACGCGCGTCAAGCCGATTGGATGCAAAAAATCGAATAAAAAATGAGGGTGGGGGCAAAAAGTTGCGCCTACTGCACCTCGTCCTCGGCCGCGACGGGCGGGTGAAGGCGCAGGCGGGTGACGTGTGTCTCGTCGCCGGCTGTCACTTCAATGCGCCAGCCGCTCGGATGTTCCAGCACCGATCCGACCGGCGGAACCGCCTCGGCGAGCACGAAGGCAAGCCCGCCCAGCGTGTCGACCGCTTCCTCGACCTCGGCGAGGCGCGGGTCGATGCGTTCGGCGATATCATCGAGTTCGGCACGCGCGTCGATGTCCCACATCCCCTCGCCGATCGGCGTAATCAGTTCCTGCGGGGTTTCGTCGTGCTCGTCCTCGATCTCGCCGACGATCTCCTCGACGAGGTCCTCGATGGTGATGAGCCCGTCGGTACCCGAGAATTCGTCGAGCACGATGGCAAGGTGCACGCGGTGCATCCGCATGTCGGCAAGCACGTCGAGCGCGCCGCGCGCCTGCGGCACGTAGAGCGGCTGTCGCATCAGCGTCGTCCAGTCGGCGGGCGGGGGGGTGCCGTTCGCAAGGAAGGGGAAGATGTCCTTGATGTGGATCATCCCGATCACGTGGTCGAGCGTCTCGCGATAGACCGGCATGCGCGAATGGCCGTGCTCGGCGAAGGCAGCGACCATCTCCTCCCAGCTGATCGAGGCCTCGACCGCGATGATCTCGCCGCGCGGCACGGCGACGTCGTCGGCGTCGTGCTCGGAGAAGTGAAGGAGGTTGCGCAGCATCTGCCGCTCGACCCGCGACAGGTCGCCGCCGGCCTGGCTCGACGCCTCGGATCCCGCCGCCTCGTCGTCGTCCTCGTGTTCGTCGATCGCTTCCTCGAGCTGCTCGCGCAGGGACCGCGCGCCCTCGAGCCCGAATATCTTCCGCAAGGCGGGCCACAGCCCGCCGCTACTGTCCGCCTCTCCCGATTGGGACGCGGGCGAATGGGAATCGGCCATGGCCTTCGAAACAGCTCCTCGTGGTTTCAGTCGCATATGGGTCAGCGATGCCCAGTTTGGCAAGTATGCGGGTCTCGAGTGCCTCCATCGCCTCGGCCTGTTCGTCGCTGTCGACGTGGTCGTGGCCTGCGAGGTGGAGGAGGCCGTGGACGATGAGGTGGGCGGCGTGGTCGGCGAGGCTGACGCCCTTCTCTGCCGCCTCGCGCGCGCAGGTCCCATAAGCGAGCGCGATATCGCCGAGCATCTCCGGGTGGCCTTCGGCTTGCAGGTGCTCGAGCTCCTCGCGTTCCAGCATCGGGAAGGAGAGCACGTTGGTCGGCTTGTCCCGTTCCCGCCACTCGCGGTTGAGGACGTGAACTTCCTCGTCCGAGGTGAACAGGACGCTCACCGCAAGGCGCGGTTTGGCGAGCAGCGGCTCGTCCTCCGCCGCGGCGACCGCAGCACGTGCTGCAAGCGCCTCCCAGTCGCCCGCGGGCCAGTCTTCGATGTCGATGTCGAGTTGCATGGGGGTGCGCTCTAGCGGGGTCTCGCCGCCCAGATCAATCCGATCCCCCCGAGCACCGAAAAAGATGCCATCAACCACACCACGCCAGTCGGGATGCGCGGCGCTCAGACACGGCATAGCCATGGTGCCAGGGTAGGAGGACGATCAGCAGCATCGGGCCCCCGGACCGTATCGTCGCTGCCTTAAGCGCCCTCGCCCTCGTAGGCCTCGACGATCCGGCCCACGATCGGATGGCGGACCACGTCGGCGGCGGTGAAGCGGATCGTGCCGAAGCCCTCGACGCCCTCGAGACGCTGCACCGCGTCGTTGAGACCGCTCATGTTCGGGCCGCCAGGGATGTCGACCTGCCGCGGGTCGCCGCAGATCACCATGCGGCTGTTCTGGCCGAAGCGGGTGAGGAACATCTTCATTTGCTCGCGGGTGGTGTTCTGCGCCTCGTCGAGGATGATGAAGCTGTCGGCGAGCGTGCGCCCGCGCATGAAGGCGATCGGCGCGATCTCGATCTCGCCGCTGGCGATGCGGCGCTCGACCTGTTCGGGCGGCATGCAATCGTTGAGAGCATCGTAGAGCGGCCTCAGGTAAGGATCGACCTTCTCCTTCATGTCGCCGGGCAGGAAGCCCAGCTTCTCGCCCGCCTCGACCGCCGGGCGCGAAAGGATCAGACGCTGGACGCTGCCGGTGATGAGCTGGCTCACCGCCTGGGCGACGGCGATGTAGGTCTTGCCGGTGCCCGCCGGCCCCAGCGCAAAGATGATGTCGTCCTTGGCGAGGGCGCGCATGTAGTCGATCTGCGTCGCCGAGCGGGGCACGATCGTCTTCTTGCGTGTGCGGATCATGATCGGCGGCGCGCCCTGCTCGCCCGAGATGATCCCCTCGAGCGTGGGCTCGGCGGACATGGCGATCAGCGCCTCGATCGCGCCCGAATCGAGCACCTCGCCGCGCGCGACGCGGTCGTACATGGTGCGCAGCGTCTCGCGGGCGCGGGCGACATCGTCCTCCGGCCCCTCGATCACCACCTGGTGGCCGCGCGCGTGGATGAAGACGCCGAGCCGGTTTTCGACCTGCACGAGATTGGCGTCGAATTGCCCGAACAGGGGGACGAGCAAGGCCTGGTTCTCGAAGGTGACGTCGACGCGGGCGCGCCTTTGGGCCGGAATGTCGCGCGGATCGGGCGAAAGTGCCGGGTGCCCGGCTCGGGATGGTCGTCGGCCCATGAGGTCCTTTCGTGCTTGCCCAGCCGAACATGGTGCATCCGGCAGCATTGGCAAGGCGAATGATGTCATTGGTCGAGTGCCATCGACCAGTCGTGCGGCAGGCTTATCGACATGAAAAATCGGCGCGCCTAAGCCTCGCCCCGTCGCAAAGAGGAGCAGTCCGGGTCATGTCGCCGTTTGCCCTGAGAATCGCCGCGGGCTTTGGCCTCGCGCTCGCTCAGCCGCTTTTCGCACAGGCTGCGCCTGCACCTGCGCCGGACGGCGAGATCATCGTCAGCACCCAGCGCCGCGAGGCCGAGAGGGCGGTCGAGACGCTGGCCCGGCAGGTGACAGGGCGCATTGCCACCGACAAGCCGATCGTGCGCTTCCACCGCCCGCTGTGCCTCGCGGTCGCGGGGGTCAACCGCCAGTTCGTGGACAGCTTCGCCCAGCGGATCTACGCGAATGCCGAAGCCGCGCGGGTGCCGGTCGAAACGGGCGACTGCAAGGCCAACGCTCTCGTCATCTTCACCGGCGACACCCGCAAGGAGCTTGAACAGGCGCGCAAGAAGGACCGCTGGGTGTTCGGCAACCTCGGCCCCGCAGCGCTCGACGCGATGCTGAAGTCGCGCGATCCCGCCTTCGCCTGGCGGGCGACGCAGATGCTCGGCACCAATGGGATGCCGGTCCAATACGACGACCGCGAGCTTCCCCAGAACCGCACCATCGAAATGGCCGGCCGGCTCTCGCAGCCCTACAAACTCGACGTCTCGGGTGCGGTGGTGATGATCGACCGCAATGCAATCGATGGCATGACCGCGCAGCAGCTCGCCGACTATGCGACCCTGCGGCTGCTCGCACCGACCGGCGAGATCCGCGAGCGGGTGCCGGGCGCGCCCGAGACGATCATGACGCTGTTCCTCGACCCCGAGAACGCGCCGCCGGGATTGACCGAGTTCGACGCGGCCTTCCTGCAAGGCGTCTACGCCATTGCCGGCAATGTCCCGGCCGGCGCGGTCTATGGCGAGGTGTCCGGCCGCGTGATGCGCGGTCGATAGCCCTTTCGTCTTGAAAGCCTTTGATATATTGGGTGAGATATAGTACCATCCGAGCATCGAATCCCCGTGACGCAGAACGAGGATGATGATGCACATGAAGACTAGGCTTTTCCTTGCCGCCGCCGGGTTTTCGCTCGGCCTGTCTCACCCGGCGATCGCTGCGGACCCGACCGACCCGGCGGGCTTCGAGCCGCACGACAAGGGCGTGGTCGTCTCCACCGACCGGCCCGAGCCGCGCAAGCTCGGCAAGGAGGAACGCCGCGCGCAGCGGAAGATCGTTCGCGATCTCTCCCGCGAGGTGATCGGCCGCCAAAATCAGAACCGGAAGGTCTCGCGCTTCTACAGCCCGCTGTGCCTTGCCGTGGCGGGTGTCAAGAAGCGCCACGTCGCGGACTTCTCCGACCGCATCCTCGATAACGCCGAAAAGGCGGGGATCGCGCTCGCCGGCGACAACTGCAAGCCCAACGCCATGGTGATCTTCACCGGCCATAGCCGCAACGAACTGCGCGAGCTCCGCCGCAAGAATCCGACTGTGTTCAACGATCTCGGCCCGGATTCCTTCCGCAAGCTGGTGCGATCCCGCGACGAGGCTTTCGCCTACCGCGGCACGGTTCTCACCAATATCCACGGCGTGCCGTTCGGGATCGAAACGCTGATGGGTCCCACCGACCAGGGTTCGACCTATGTCGGTTTGGGTATGCAGATGCCGCCACGGTTTGGCGTTTCGGGAGCGGTCGTCCTCATCGACCGCGACGCAACCGAGGGGATGACGGCGCTGCAGCTGGCGGACTACGCGACCCTGCGGCTGCTCGCGCCGACTGACGAAATCAAGGACGAGATTCCCGGCGCGCCGCCGACGATCATGAGCCTGTTCCGCGACACCCAGAAGGCGCCGCGCCAGCTGACCGAATTCGACCTTGCCTATCTCAATTCGGTCTACACGATCCGTCCGCCCCATCTTGTCCCGAACGCCATCCACTCGTCGGTGATGGATCAGATCGTCAGGCCATAACGGCGCTTCGGCTCAGGCGGGTCGGGCTGAGCGCACCAGCCCTCTAAGCGAGTTGGGTCCGGCCTCGGCGAGTTCCACCTCGACGAGGTCGCCGACCGCGTGATCGCCCTCGAACCACACCGACTGCAGCCACGGCGACTTGCCGAGCCACTGGCCGGGGTGGCGCCCGGTGCGCTCGACCAGCACCTCGCAGGTCTTGCCCACGCTCGCCGTGTTGAAAGCGTACTGGTGCTCGGCGATGCGGGCCTGGAGGCGTTGGAGACGGTCGGCCATGACCTCGGGCGCCACCTGGTTCTCCAATGTCGTCGCCGGGGTGCCGGGACGGGGCGAGTACTTGAAACTGAAGCAGGCGGCATAGCGGACCGCGTCGACGATCGCGAGGGTGTCGGCGAACTCCGCCTCGGTCTCGCCGGGGAAGCCGACGATGAAGTCACCCGACAGCGCGATGTCGGGGCGCGCGGCGCGGAACTTCTCGATTAGGCGAAGATAGCTTTCCGCCGTGTGCTGGCGGTTCATCGCCTTGAGAATACGGTCATTTCCGGCCTGCACGGGGAGGTGCAGGTAGGGCATGAGCTTCTCGACCTCGCCGTGCGCGGCGATCAGCGCCTCGTCCATGTCGTTGGGGTGGCTGGTCGTGTAGCGGATCCGGGCGAGCCCGTCGATCTTCGCCAAGCTCTTGATGAGGCTCGCCAAACCGGCAGGGCAGCCTTTGTCGTCCTCGCCGGACCAGGCGTTGACGTTCTGGCCGAGGAGCGTGATCTCCTTCGCGCCGGCCTCGACGAGCTTCTGCGCTTCGGCGATCAAGTGGCTGAAGGGCCGGGAGATTTCGGCACCGCGCGTGTAGGGCACCACGCAGTAGGTGCAGAATTTGTCGCAGCCTTCCTGCACGGTGAGGAAGGCCGAAGGGCCGCGTTTGCGCCGCGCCGGTAGGGCATCGAACTTGGCGATCACGGGCATGTCGGTATCGGTTGCCCGCTCGCCTTTGCTCGCCTTTTCAAGCATTTCCGGCAGACGGTGATAGGCCTGCGGGCCGACGACGATGCTCACCGCGGGCGCGCGCGCCATGATTTCCTCGCCCTCGGCCTGGGCGACACAGCCGGCGACCGCAATCAGCGGCTGCCTGCCCGCTTCCTTGCCCGCAAGCACCAGCCGGCCGATGTCGGAATAGACCTTTTCCTGAGCCTTTTCAAGGATGTGGCAGGTGTTGAGGATGACCAGATCGGCATCCTCGCCCTCGCTTGCGGGAGCGATCCCCTGCTCGGCCAGCAGCTCGCCCATGCGCTCGCCGTCATAGACGTTCATCTGGCAGCCGAAGCTCTTGACCCTGTAGGTCCGGGGGGGCGTTTGCGGTTTCATGAAGGCCGCGCCCATAGCGCCGATGGCGCGCGCGTTCAACGCGGCTGTTTAACGTCAAACAGGGCATCTGGGGCGGTTTGCGCAGGACTGAACGGGGTATCGGAGGGGTGTGAGTGGGGTCTGGCGCAGGCTTGAGCGAGGCTTTCTTGCCCTTGCCGAGGAGCGGGTGCCTAACGCCCCTTCGCCTCGCCGTCCGGCTCGCCGCTCTTCGCCGTCTTCGCCTTCTTGCGCAGGCCATTGTGCACGCAAGGCTCGGTCGGCTTCACCCCGGGGCCGGGGTGCGGCTTGTCATCGGGGCCGCATTCGACGAAGGGCTTCGCGATCCCGTTCGCCTTCACCACTGCCAGCGCATCCTCGCTGCCATAGGCCGCGACCCAGGTGATGCAGTCCGCGAGCGGGCGCACCTTGTGCTTGAGCAACGCGTTCTTGCGCGGCTCGCAGTTGATCGTGAACACGTTCGCCGCCGGCGGCTCGTCGTACTTGGCGAAGCCGCGCAGGAACTCGCCGCGCTCGTTGAACACGCTGCGTTTCAGCGCGTTGGCGCGCACCTCGCTGCGCGTGAAGGGCGAGGTGTTGAACATGAAGGCGCGCACTTCGGGATGGGCAACCGAGACCTCGGTCGCCAGCGCCCCGCCGAGCGAGTGCCCCGCCACCACCCAGGGCAGATCGTTGCCGAGACGCTTCTGCTCGGCATCGAAATGCCTGAGCGCCATCGCGATCTGGTCGTCGCGCAGCGTGCCGTAGAAGATGTCCGAGAGGCCCTTGAAGTCGGTACCGCGGAAGGCGATCACCCGCGCGACGGGCTGTCGCGCCGCATCGCCGCCCGAGCCGGGCGCGTACTGGTTGAACAGCTCGTAGCTGAAACCCTTGTCCGCATCCTCGGGCGCGATCGGCAGGCGCTCGATCCGCTGGAGCACGCGGCCGGGCCTGGCGAAGATGTCGTCGTCGCCGACATAGGCGTTGGTCGAGGCGAGCGCATAGGGAAACGCCTCGACCGCCGCCTCGCGCAGGAAGCCGCACCACCCGCCCGGCTCCATCTGGCAGGGCGAGCGGGACTGCGAGATATCGGGGAAGGTGGCGCAGGCCGAGAGCAGCAGCGCGCCGAGCGCCACGGCCAGCGAGCGTAACGCCACTCCCCGCATGGCGCGTGGATCAGGCCACAGTCGCCTTGACGATCTTGCCGGGGCTGCGCGGCGGTTCGCCCTTGGGGATGGCGTGGACGTGTTCCATGCCGCTCACCACCTGGCCCCACACGGTGTACTGCTTGTCGAGGAAGCGCGCGTCGTCGAGGCAGATGAAGAACTGCGAGTTGGCACTGTTGGGGTTCTGCGCGCGGGCCATCGAGCACACGCCTTCGACGTGCGGCTCGGCGTTGAACTCGGCCGGAAGATCGGGCTTGTCGCTGCCGCCCATGCCGGTGCCGGTCGGATCGCCGCCCTGCGCCATGAAGCCAGCGATCACGCGGTGGAAGATCACGCCGTCGTAGAAGCCTTCCTGCGCCAGCTCGGTGATGCGCGCGACGTGGCCGGGGGCCAGATCGGGGCGCAGCTTGATCACGACATCGCCGGTCTCGCCGGTGCCATTGTCGAGGGTGAAGGTGAGGGTTTCGGCCATGATGCGGGTCTCCTGAATGAATTCGGGCAGGCCATACGCAGCCATTGCCCGCCTGTCACCCTCTGCGCTTGCTTTTGCGCCCTCCCCGCCTAAACCGCCCCCATGGCCGAAGATCGCATCCTCGACGATGAACTGATCGCCGCCGATCCGGCGGAGGCCGAGGTGCGCCCGGACGACCGCGTCGACGACGAACGCCACGACGAGGAAAACCGCCTCAAGGCCGATTACGTCGGCGCGGTGCGCGACGCGCTGGAAGCGGGCGACAAGGGCGCGGTCTATGACCTCGTCGAGCCGCTCCACGCCGCTGACATCGCCGACCTGATCGAGCTGCTCGGCCGCTCGGAACGCGCGCAGCTGGCAAGCGCGATCACCGACCTGATGACCAGCGACGTGATCGCGGAACTGAACGATTACGTGCGCGAGGACCTGATGGAGGCCCTGCCCGCGCAGGCGGTCGCCACCATCGCCGAACAGCTCGACACCGACGATGCGGTGCAGCTGATCGAGGACCTCGATGCCGAAGATCAGGCCGCGGTCATCGCCGAGCTCGAGCCCGAAACGCGCGAGGCCGTGGCGAGCGCGCTCCCCTACCCCTAGGAGACGGCCGGGCGCCTGATGAGTCGGCACTTCGTCGCGGTGCCCGAGGCGATGACGGTCGGCAACCTCATCGACTACCTGCGCGACGAAGGCGATCTGGAACACGATTTCTTCGAGGTTTTCGTGATCGACGAGCGCCACCACCCGGTCGGCACCTGCGCGCTCTCGTGGATCCTGACGACGCCGCGCAACGTGCGCCTCACCGACGTGATGAAGCGCGATCAGACCCTGATCCCGGTGACGATGGACCAGGAAGAGGTCGCGCTGATGTTCCAGAAATACGCGCTGATCTCGGCCGCGGTGGTGGACGAAAGCGGGCGGTTGGTGGGGCAGATGACGGTCGACGATATCGTCCACATCATCTCCGAAGAAGCGGGCGAGGACGCGCTGCTGCTGTCGGGCGCGGGCGATGGCGACATCAACGAGCCGATCGTCGATTCCTACCGCGCGCGGGTGCGCTGGCTGCTGGCGAACCTGCTCACTGCGTCGGTCGCCTCGACCGTGATCGCGCAGTTCGAGGATGTGATCGCAACGATGGTGGCACTCGCGGTGCTGATGCCGATTGTCGCCGGCATCGGCGGCAATGCCGGCACGCAAACGCTGGCGGTGACGGTGCGCGCGATCGCCACCAACCAGCTGACCGACGCCAACACCTGGCGCGCGATCCGGCGCGAGATGTCGATTGCCGCGCTCAACGGCGGAACGGTGGCGCTGGTGATCGGCGGGATTGTGGCAGTGCTGTTCCAAAACCCCCTGCTGGGCGGCGTGATCGGCGCGGCGATGCTGTGCAACATCGTGATCGCCGGGTTCGCCGGGGTGCTGGTGCCGCTGACGCTCCAGCGCTTCAAAGCGGACCCAGCGATCTCCTCCTCGATCTTCGTCACCATGACGACCGATTCGATGGGCTTCCTGGTCTTCCTCAGTTTGACAGTGGTCAGCGGTCTGGCGGGTTGATAGCCCTCTTGCCGTAACGACAGGCGGCAGCGTCTTTCGCGACATCGGGCCTCGGGGCCGACCCCGCTGCGACTGGCGAGCAAGCGCGCAAGTCTCGCCCCCTCCCGCTTGCGGGAGGGGATAGGGGTGGGCCTCGGACGCCGGTTCTCGCGAGCGGCATCAGCCCCGAGCACAAGGGAGAGAGCGATGGCAGGACGGGTGAGCGGCAAGGTGGTGCTGCTGACGGGGGGTGCGATGGGCCTCGGCAAGGCGGCGGCGAAGCAGCTGCTCGCCGAAGGAGCGAATGTCACCATCACCGACATCGACGAGGCCGCGGGCCGCGCCACGGCGGCGGAGCTGGGCTGCGGCTTCCTTCACCAAGACGTCACCGACTGGGCGCGCTGGCAGGAAGTGATCGGCGGGGTCGAGGCCAGGCACGGCCGCCTCGACGTACTGGTCAACAACGCCGCGATCACCGTCTTCGGCAGCATCGCCGACATCAGCCCCGAGGATTTCCGGCGCTGCTACACGGTCGATGTCGATTCGATCTTCATGGGCTGCAAGGCGGCGATCCCCTTGATGGCGAAAGGCGGCGGCGGGTCGATCGTCAACTTCTCCTCCGCCGCGGGCAACAAGCCCTCGCCCGACCTTGCCGCCTACAACAGCGCCAAGGCGGCGGTGGTGACCCTGACGAAAAGCATCGCGCTCTACTGCGCGCGCGAGAAGAACGGGGTGCGGGTGAATTCTGTGCAGCCCGGCACGATCCTCACCCCCAACGTGGAAAGCGTCATCGCCGGCACGCCCGACCCCGAGGCGACCCGCGCCGCCTTCTCGGTCGCCCAGCCGATCGGCCGGATGGGCGAGGTTGAGGACATCGCGCACCTCGTGGTCTACCTCGCCAGCGACGAGAGCCGGTTCGCGACCGGCGCGCCGTTCATCGTCGACGGGGGGCTGTCGATTGCGTGAGGTGGGGACGCCAGAGGACCGCTTCGCGATCATCGACCTCGCAGGCAACTACATGCGCGGGCTCGACCGGCTGGACGGCGAACTGCTGGCCGCGCAGTTCTGGCCCGAGGCGC
Source organism: Erythrobacter sp. (assembly GCA_046076505.1). Classification (GTDB taxonomy): domain Bacteria; phylum Pseudomonadota; class Alphaproteobacteria; order Sphingomonadales; family Sphingomonadaceae; genus Erythrobacter. The sequence continues at coordinate 10,930 of JBJTSG010000098.1, forward strand.
GGTGCGAGTACGGGGTGTTCTCCGGCGCAGCCGCCGACTTCGCGCAATTCTGCATGGCGCTCCTCAAGGAGCACCAGCGCAACCACCACATGCTGGGCCAGCACCTCGTCGACTTCACCGGCCCGAACGAGGCTTACGGCGAGCTCTACTACCAGGCCTACCACCGCGTCGCGGGCGAGGACGGAGCACCGCGCGACCTGTTTATCGCCGGCCGCTATGTCGACCGCTACGAGCGGCGCGGGGGCATCTGGAAGATCGCCTACCGCTCCGAACTGGTCGACTGGGTGCGCGACGATCCGGCGAGCGATGCGATAATGAAAACCGCGCCCTTCATCCTCGGCAAGCGCAAGCCCGACGACCCGCTCTATGACCGCGCAGGCATGGGGGCGCGGGCGTGAGCCGGCCGGACCTCACCGCCCCTTCCGACCCCGCACTCGCGCCGGGGGAGGCGCGGTGTCCCGGCCCCTCGATGCAGGACATCCTCGACGCGGACGGCGACAATCCGCCGGCCGCGATGCGCGAACAGGCCTATCAGTTCCTCGGCGACGCGGACATCCCCTTCGCCCGCTACACCGACCCCGCCTTCCACGATCTGGAGCTGGAGCGCCTGTGGCCCGACGTCTGGCAATGGGCCTGCCGGGAGGAACACATCCCCGATCCCGGCGACCGCTATGTCTACGACGTCGGCCACCACTCGGTGCTGGTGGTGCGCGGGGCCGACATGGTGATCCGCGCCTTCGTCAATTCCTGCCCGCACCGGGGGATGAAATTCGCCGCCGAAGGCTCAAGAGGCGTGCGGCGGGCGAACATCCGCTGCCCCTTCCACGGGATGAGCTGGAACCTCGACGGCACGCTTCGCGAAGTGCCCTGCCGCTGGGACTTCCCCCACATCACCGACGAGAACTTCGGCCTCGACGAAGTCGCCTGCGACACCTGGGGCGGGTTCGTCTTCATCCACATGGGCGAGAACCCGCCGCCGCTCGCCGATCAACTCGAGGTGATGCCAGAGCACTTCAGGCTCTGGCCGATGCACGACCGCTACGTCGCGCTCCACACCGAAAAGGTGCTGCCCGCGAATTGGAAGATGGCGATGGAGGCCTTCCTCGAGGCCTTCCACGTGCTCGAGACCCACGCGCAGGCGGTTTACACCGCCGCCGATGCCAACGCGCAATACGACATTTTCGGGCGGCACGTGTCGCGCTTCATCCATGCCGTGGGCGTGCCCTCGCCGCACCTGAGGCAGGAAGTGAGCGAGGCGACCTTGTTCGGCAAGCTCGGGCGCGATCCTGCGGCCCTACCGCCGGGTGCCAAAGCCCGCGCCGAACACGCGAAGCTCCTGCGCGAGGAGCTCGGCGCAGCCTTCGGAACCGACCTAAGCGGCGTCTCGACCACCGAGATGATGGACTCGATCGAGTACTTCCTCTTCCCCAACGCCTTCTTCTTCCCCGGCATCGGCATCCGCCTGTGCTACCGCTTCCGCCCGCTGGGGCCGGACGAGTGCCTGCACGAGATCCTGGTGCTGCAACCCCTCCCCGCCAGCGGCGAGCGCCCGCCGCCTGCGACGCCGATCAGGCTCGGGGTCGAGGACAGCTACACCACCGTCCCCGGCTTCGCGCTTGCCGAGATTCTCGATCAGGATACCGAGAACCTGAAGCTCCAGCGCGACGGGGCCAAGGCCTCGCGCAAGGGGGCCCAGACGCTCGGCAACTACCAAGAGGCGCGCATCCGGCGGCTCCACCTGACGCTCGACGAATATCTGAGCCGTTGACTCCCGCGAGCGGGTGCCGGAAAGCCGCCCCATGCCGCTGCACCTGACCAAGATCGCCTATGGGGCGAAGAGCTATGCGCAGCTCGAAAGCTGGTACGAGGGACGCACCTCGATCCGCCTCACCACCCGCAATCGCCCGACGCGGCACGCGGAATGCGTGGGCGGCTCGCTCTACTGGATCATCAACCACGCGATCGTCGCACGTTCGCCGATCCTGGGCTTCGCAAAGACCGAGGATGGGCGCTGGGACATCGTGCTCGAGCCGCGCCTGATCCGCGTCCACACCCAGCCCAAGCGCGCGCATCAGGGGTGGCGCTATCTCACCGCGGACAAGGCGCCGCAGGACGTGGCGGACGGCGAGGACATCGGCGATGCGCTCCCTGGCAAGCTCGCCATGAAGCTCGAGCGGCTGGGCCTCGTCTAGATCCCGCGGCGCACCGCGGCCCGCCGCGGCAGCAGCGCGCCGGTGCAGGCGAGGAAGGCGAAGCCGGTGAGGATCATGTTGATCCCGAGAACGAGCCCGAGGAAGCCCACCGACCAGCCGCTCGGCACGCCGAAGAACACCAGCGCGCCCAGCACCACGGACAGCAGCCCCGACATGAGGAATAGGCCCCAGCCGCTTGCCGGGCGAATCTGGAGGGCAAGAAGGATGCGCGCGGCACCGTCGGCGGTGAAGAAGGCGCCCAGTGTCACGATCAGCGCGACAATCCCGGCGAAGGGATTGGCGAGGAAGATCAGCCCGCCGCCGATGTAAAGAAAGGCGAGCAGGAACTGCACCGCGCGGCCCTGCCAGCGGCGCACCCGGAAGGCGTGGAGCAGCGTCAGCAGGCCGCCGGCGAAAAGGGTTATCCCCACCAGAAAGTTGAACGACAGCACCGCGACCAGCGGAAAAAGCAGCGCGGCAAGGCCGACCACCACCAGTGCGATGCCGAGGACGTTGAACTCCGTCCGGCTGATCGCGCCCCCCGCGAGGGTCGTGCGGTACTGCGACTTGGGGTAGGCGGCCATGCGTCGTGTCTCCTTTCGGGGGAGCGTAGAACGCCGGGCCGGGATGTGCTCCCCCGGCCCGGAGTCTTTGCGCCGAAAGGTGGTCAGAAGCCGACGGCGCGGGCGTTGCCGGCGTTGTGGCCGCCGTTGCGGTATAGCACTTCGCGCAAGGCGCTTTCGTCGACGCCGATGTCCTCGACCGTCACCACCACGCCGCCGCTCTTGATGCGGTCGCTGTAATAGGTCGTGTCCTCCTCGCTGACGCCGTGCTTGGTGAGGGTTTCGTTGAGCGTGCCGCCGATCGCGCCGATCACCGCGCCGACGCCGATCGCTTCGGGCACGACCGAGGCGGCGATCGCGCCGGCTGCGGCAAGCGGGCCGACGCCCGGGATCGCCAGCGCCGCGACGCCGAGGCCCGCACCCAACGCGCCGCCGCCGAGGATGCCGCGCAGCACGTTGCGATGGTCTTCGTCGGTCACTTCGCCGTCACCGGTCGAGGCGGTGGTGGTGCCCTTGTGGTGGGCGATGACCGAGACATCGTGGTCGGTGAGGCCGAGCGACCTCAGGTCGGCGACCGCCCGGTTCGCTTCCTCGTGGCTGTCGAAGATCGCGGATACCTTGGACATGGCTGTTCTCCTGCTGGAATGGAGCGTCCGGCGTGTTCTGTGAGACCGGATCGCGTCCTGCTTCCTCGCAGCATTTGCCGCGCGGCGGCGCTGACATGGGTGGCTGACGCAGAGATGTTGGGCGCGAATTCGGGGCGGGTGGTCGCGGGCGCTTGCATCCCGCGTCCTCACCCCGGCGGACTAGGCCCGCGTCTTCTCGGCCACGCGCCGCAGGGCGTTGACGTAGACCTCGGGGCCCTGCGCGCCGGGGATCAGGAACTTGTTCTCCACGATCATCGCGGGGACGCCCGAGATGTTCATGTCCCACGCCTGCGCCTCTTCGGCCAGCACGCGGGCTTCGAGGTCGGGGTCGTCGAGCGCGGCCTTGGCTGGCTCGCGGTGGAGGCCGACGCGAGCGGCAATGTCGAGCAGAACGTCGCGGTCGCCGAGGTTGCGGCGTTCGTTGAAATGCGCGCGGAAGAGGGCGAGTTTGAGGTCGGTCTGCACTTCCGGCCCGGCCTGCTCGAGAGCGAAGGCGAGGAGCTTGTGGCAATCGCGGGTGTTCCACATCATCGCCGGAGGAGCTTCACCCTCGCCCTCCCATGAGAGCGAGACCCCCGCCCCCTCGGCAATCGCCTTCATCTGCCCGCGGATCCGCGCGCCTTCCTCGGCGGGGCGGCCATATTTGCGCCGGAGATGCGCCTCCTGCTCCTCGCCTTCGGGCGGCATCTGCGGGTTCAATTCGAACGGCCGCCAGCGGATCTCCGCAGCAATTTCGCCTTCCAGCTCCTTGAGGGCCTTGGTCAGCTGGCCATAGCCGATCAGGCACCACGGGCACACGACATCGGAATAGATGTCGATGGTGAGGCTCTGCGTCATCGGTCGAGCCACCAGCACACGAGGTGATGCGCGATCGCGAAGGGGCGCGGGAAATAGAGCAGGTCGGTCCCCGCCTCGCCCGCCGCACGCGCGGCTTCGAGTTCGGCGCGGGTGAACCAGCGCGCGTCCTCGAGCTCGGTGGTGTCGATATTGAGCGTCGGGTCGTCGGCGACCGAGGTGCAGCCGATCATCAGCTGGCTCGGGAAGGGCCAGGGCTGGCTGGCGACATAGCGCACATCGCGCACCTGCACCCCTGCCTCCTCGTGAATCTCGCGCGCCACCGCCTCCTCGATGGTCTCGCCTGGTTCGACGAAGCCGGCGAGCGCGGAATACATCTTTGGCGGGAAGCGCGGCTGGCGGCCGAGGAGCAGGCGATCCTCATGCTCGACCAGCATGATCGTCACCGGATCGGTGCGCGGGAAGTGGTCCGCGCCGCAATTGTCGCAATGCCGCTGCCAGCCGCCCTTGACGAGCTTGGTCGCCGAGCCGCACCGCGCGCAGAAGCGGTGGCGGGCATGCCAGTCGACGAGGCTGCGCGCCCCGCCGTAGATCGCAAGATCGGGCGGCGAAAGCTGGGTCATCAGCTGCCACGCGCGCGGCATGGCGTAGGCGGGGCCGTCCGCGCCCTCGCCCGGCACGGGGGCGAAGTGCGCCTTGCCGTCCATCATGCCGAGGAACACCAGCTCGGCATTCTCGGGCACATCGGCAAGGCTGCCCCACACGAGACCGCCCCGGTCGTCGACGCCGGGGAGCAGGCCGTCCATCAGCAGCACCCGCGCGCGCCAGTTCATCAGGCCCGCCAGCGCCGCGTCGTCGGTGCGGATGTGGTCGGCGCGGTCGAGCGGCGAGCCCGCAAAGGCCATCCCCGGCGATGCGACGGCGGCGGGGTCGAGCATCAGGCCGCCTTCTTCTTGGTGCGCATCGCCGCGAGGTCCGCCTGCATCGCGGCCACGTATTCGTCGCGGATCGGGTAGGCCTCGGAGGGCATGTACTGCGTCCACAGCGCCGCGCGCAGCTTGAGGTCGAAATCGACCGCCGCGAGCGTGCCGGCCGCACCGCCCCAGCCGAAGGTCGTCTTGGTGACGCGCCCGCCTGCGCCATGGCCTTCGCCCGCGACGTAGGAGCCGGCGGTGTCGACGCCC
>JBJTSG010000099.1:0-21706 GCA_046076505.1 Erythrobacter sp.
CCGACGTCACCGTGCTGGTCGACCCGTTCGGCGTCGTCTTCGACAGCGAGACCGGCGTGCCGGTCAGCGGCGCGCGCGTGTCGCTGGTCAGCGCCGACACCGGCGCGCCCGCGACCGTCTTTGCCGAGGACGGCGTAACCCCTTGGCCGTCAAGCATGATTTCCGGCCAGCCGGTGACCGACGGCTCCGGCCGCACGGTGCCGATGGGGCCGGGCGAGTTCTGGTTCCCGCTGACCACGCAGGGGCGCTTCCGCCTGCAGGTCGATCCGCCCGCCCCCTTCACCGCCCCCTCCAAGGCGACGCCCGAACTGCTGGCGCGGGTCAAGCGGCCCGACGGGAGGGCCTACGTGATCCGCGAAACCTCGTTCGGCGACGTCTTCGTCCTCGACGACCCCACACCTTTCGAGGTCGACGTGCCCGTAGACCAGCCGGGCCAGGACCTCGCCATGACCAAGAGCGCCTCGCGCGCCCGGGCCGGTCCGGGCGACTTGGTGTTCTACACCGTCACCCTGCGCAACGACGACCCCGCCCGGATCAGGCGCGGGGTAACGCTCGTCGATACGCCGTCGCGCTGGCTGCGGCTGCGACCGGGCAGCGTGCGCATCGACGGGCGCAATGTAACCGATTTGGTGAAAATCACTCCAGATGGACGCCAATTCAGCGTTGCGGTGGGTGACATCCCCGCCGCCGCCAGCACCCGCATCACCTACGCGATGAGCGTTCGCCCCGACGCGCCCTCTGGCCGCGTCATCAACGAGGCGCTCGCCCGCGACGCGCTGGGCCGCGTGTTCCGCACCAGCGCGATCCTCGACCTCGAGCGCGACGGGATCGGCGAACGGATGACCATCATCGGCCGCATCACCGCGGGCGATTGCCGCCTGCCCGAGAAGGAGCGCACCGGGCTCGGCGGCGTGCGCGTCATGCTCGAGGACGGCAGCTTCGCGATCACCGATGGGGACGGCCGCTACCACTTCGAGGGCGTCCTGCCCGGCACCCACGTCGTGCAGGTCGCGCGCGTGACCCTGCCCGAGGGCGCACGGATGACCGACTGCTCGCGCTCCACCCGCAATGCCGGGAGCGCCCTGTCGCGCTTCGCAATCGGCCAGGGCGGCAGCCTCGTCGTCGCCGATTTCCACGCGGTCCTGCCCAAGGGCAAGGCCGCGCCCGTCACCGCTGCGCCGACCGCTGCCGGGCCGGCCGCCGCCGCAGCCGCCGCCGAGCCGCCCGCGCCAAAGGCAAAGGCCAACGCCCCCGCACCGGCCATGACCGACTTCGTGGCGCTCGGCGACGGCGAGGATGGCTTCATCACCCCCGCCCCCGAGGCCAACCCCCGCTCGCCCGCGATCCGCGTCGCGGTGCGCCATCGCGGCGGACAGAGCGTGCAGCTGTTCGTCGACGGCAAGCCGGTCAACCCCAACGCCTTCGACGGCGTCCAGAACCCGGACGGGCTGTTTGCCGTAAGCACCTGGCGGGCGGTGCCGCTGGTCAACGAGAAGACCGTGCTGGAGGCGCGGGTCCTCAACTCCTTCGGCGAGGTCTCCAAGACCTTCACCCGCGAGGTGTTTTTCACCCGCGCACCCGCCAAGGTAGAGTTCCTGCCGGCGCTCTCGAAGCTCGTCGCGGACGGCCGCACCCGCCCCGTGGTGGCGATCCGCGTGCTCGACCGCAACGGCCGCCCGCTGCGCGAGGGGATCTCGGGTAGCTTCACCCTCAACGCGCCCTACCAGAGCGCCGAGCAGCTGGACCGCGAGCAGCTCAACCAGCTCACCGGCATGGCGCCCATCGGCGCGCGGTGGACGGTCGAAGGTAACGAGGGGATCGCCAAGATCGAGCTCGCCCCGACCTTCGTCAGCGGCGCGCTGCGTCTCGGCTTCAGCTTCGACGACGGCGAGGTCACCCGCCGCCAGGAGCTTGAGGGCTGGATCGAACCGGGCGCGGTCGAATGGACCATCATCGGCCTCGGCGAAGGCACGATCGGCGCGCGCTCGGTGGCGAAGAACATGGAGCGCGCCGACGCCTTCCAGAGCGACCTCAGCGACAACGCCCGCGTCGCGCTCTACGCCAAGGGCCGGGTGCTGGGCAAATACCTCCTCACCCTCGCCTACGACAGCGCCAAGCAGCGTGCCGACACCCGCGCGCTCGGCGCGATCGACCCGCAGGCCTACTACACCGTCTTCGGCGACGCCTCGGCCCGCCAGTTCGACGCCGCGAGCCGCGACAGGCTCTACGTGCGCATCGAGACCGCGACCTTCTACGCGCTCTACGGCGACTTCCAGACCGCCTTCAACCAGACCCGCCTCGCCAACTACAACCGCACCGCGACCGGCGTGAAGGGCGAGGCGCGCCGCGGCGGCTTCCGGGCGCAGGGCTTCGCCGCAAAGATCGCGAGCCGATTCCAGCGCCAGGAGATCCAGGGCCAGGGCATCACCGGCCCCTACGCCCTCGCCAGCCGCCGCATCCTCCCCAATTCGGAGCGCGTGACGATCGAGGTGCGCGACCGCTTCCGCTCCGAGCTGATCCTGTCGGTGCGCGAGCTCGTCCGCTTCACCGATTACGACATCGACCTGCTTTCGGGCACGATCCGCTTCGCCCAGCCCGTGCTGAGCCGCGATGACGCGCTCAACCCGCAGTTCATCGTCATCGAGTTCGAGAGCGACGCACAGGGCGAGCCGGAACTCAACGCCGGCTTGCGTGCCGACTTCACCACCGCCGATGGCCGCCTTCGCGTGGGCGCGACGGCGATCACCGACGCCAGCCAGGAAGGCACGGGCGGCAAGACCCTGCGCACCGAGATCGGCGCGGTCGACCTCCTCGCCAAGCTCGGGGACAACACGGAGATCCGCGCCGAGTTCGGCATGAGCCGCCGCGAGGGCAAGGAGGCCACCGGTTGGCTGGTCGAGGCGCAGCACCAGACCGGCAAGCTCGACCTGCTCGCCTATGCCCGCCATGTCGACGCCGACTACGGCATCGGCCAGCAGAACGCTGCAGAACGCGGCCGCCGCAAGATCGGCGCCGACGGGCGCATCCTGTTCAGCGAGCACCTGAGCTTCGTCGGCAGCCTGTGGCAGGACGAAAGCCTCACCGACCCGGCCCGCCGCCGCGCCGCGCAGGGCCAGTTCGTGCTGCGCCGCAAGGACACCGACCTCAAGACCGGCCTCGCCCGTTTCGACGACCGCCTCACGAACGGCACCACCGCGACCTCGACCGTGCTCGAGGCGGGCGCCACGCAGCGCGTCCTCGACAACCGGCTCGAACTCTCGGCCGCTGCATCGGTCGCGCTCGGCAAGGCGGAAAGCCTCGACCTGCCCTCCACTTACCGCGTCGGGGCGCGCTACGCGATCACCCCGGACGTGCGCCTTGTCGGCACCTACGAGATCGCCGAGGGCGAGAAGCTCAAGGCGCGCCAGCTGCGCGGCGGGATCGAGGTCACCCCTTGGACCGGCGGCAAGGTGGTGACGACCCTGGGCCAGGAAGGCATCGGCGAGAACGGCAAGCGCAGCTTTGCCGCCTTCGGCATCGCCCAGACGCTTCAGGTGACCAAGGCGCTCACCATCGACGCGACGCTCGACGGCAGCCGCACGCTTGGCGGCAATCCGGGCAACGCGGGCATCATCAACCCAGCCCAGCCCCCAGCGAGCGGCGGCCAGCTGACCGGCGGCCTCCAGTTCGAGGACTTCACCGCCGCCACCCTCGGCTTCGGCTGGCGCAAGGAGCTGTGGAGCCTCGTTGCTCGCGGCGAGCTGCGCGACGGCGAGAGCGCCAAGCGCAAGGGCCTGACCTTCGGCGCAATCCGGCAGCTCGGCGAAGGCAGCATCGTCGGCTCGGGCGCGACCTGGACGCGGGCGACGAGCCCGGGCGGTGCGGCGAGCGAGATCCTCGACGCGAGCCTCGCCTTCGCTCACCGCCCCGATGCCTCGCCGCTCGCCATGCTCGGCAAGCTCGCATTCCGCAGCGACAAGGTCACCGGCGCGGTCGCGGGCGAAGCGGGCGGCGCCGGGCGCACCGCGCTGACGGTCGACGGCAACGCCGCCTCGCGCCGCCTCATCGTCAGCTTCTCGGCCAACTGGTCGCCGCGCGGCGAGGACGACGACGGCGCGGAAGTGCGCCGCCACGAGCTCGCCCTGTTCGTCGGCGGGCGCTACAGCCTCGACAAGTTCGAGGGAGAGCAGTTCGAGGGTACCTCGGTGCTGGTCGGTGCGGACGGGCGCATCGGCATCGGCGAGCGCTTTGAACTCGGCGCGAGCGCGACGATGCGCGCCAACGTCACTGACGGCGAGACGCGGTTCGCCTACGGCCCGACGCTCGGCGTGGTGCCGGCCAAGGGCGTGCTGCTCACCGTCGGCTACAACATCGAGGGCTTCCGCGACCGCGATTTCGGCGCGGCGCGCAACACCGACAAGGGCTTCTTCGCCTCGATCCGCATGAAGGTTGATGCCGACACCTTCAGCTTCCTCGGTCTGGGGCGGTGACCATGGGGCTTCAAGGTTGCAAGCCCTTGGCTAACCGCCTGTTTACCATGATCGGCTATCGCGCGGGCATGGTCGTGTCGCGCTCCGTCTTGCGCCGCTTGCTGGCGGCGATGCTGATGATTTGCGGGCTCACCTGGAGTGCCGGGGCGCAGGCCCAGAACTGCTCGCCTGCCGGCAACCAGGGCACCGCGCCGGCGAGCTGGCAGACCTATTGCTGGCTTAACCTCACCAATTACAACGACACCACCGCGCGCAGCGCCTCGGGCCAGAACCTGAGTTTCACCCTGCCCGACGGTTCGACCCTGACCTTCAATGCACGGGTCACCGGCACCAACCCTGCCTATGTTGCCGATGACGCACCCTCTTGGGTCGGCTCGGCGGTGGGCAATTCGGCGTTCCTCAACATTCCCGGACGCCCGGTGCTCTATTCCGCGCAGTCCGGCATTAGCACGATCGCAATCACCAACATCTCCGTCACCCCGCCGGCGGGCGGCGGCGTCACGGTCTATTCTTTCGTGGTCGCCGACGCCGAAAGCTCGAACGATGGCGAGGCGCTGCGCTTCAGCACCAATGGCGGGGCTTGGACGCTGCTCGATTCGGTGCCGCCGATATCGGGTTCGACCATGCCGCCAATCAGCGGAGTGGGCACCAGCAATGTCACCATCACCGGCGCGCCCGGCACGGTCGGCGCCTATATCGTCGGCAGCAACAGCCCGACCAGCGTGACGGTGGAGACCCAGTCGGGCGGGCTTCAGGGGGTGATGTTCGCGATCCGCTTCGCGACGATCCGGCTGCAGACCCAGATCCTCGGCGCGCGGCTCAGCACCGCCGACCAGTTCACCTTCCAGATCGCCTCGACCGGAACCGGCGCGACCGTCAGCAGCGGGACGACCAGCGGCACCGGCACCGGGCCATTTTCCACCGCCCCGCTCAACATGGCTGCCGGGATCCCGATCACGCTCCGGATCGCGATGACGGGAGGAAGCGCCAATCCGCTGACGGCCTATGCCTCGATCCTGGGCTGCACCAACAGCTCGGGCACGACGCGCCCTGCCCTGCCCACCAACACCGCCACCACCAACCTCAATATCGGCCAGCTCGAATTCGGCGAGAGCCTGGTGTGCACCTTCACGCTCGGCGCGCCGCCCCGCCTCAGGGTGCGCAAGCTCCTGGGTTCGGGCGGACGGCGGTTCGGCACCGACCAGTTCACGGTGCGGATCATGAGCGGCGCTGCGGTGATCGCCTCCTCGACGACCACAGGCTCGGGGGGGACGATCAACACCGGCACCGGCGACACCACCTTGACGCTGGTCAACGCATCGCAGGGCTACACCGTCGACGAGGTCGCAGCCGGCACCACCGTGCTCGGCAACTACACCGCTGCGCTTTCGTGCAGCAATGCCACATCCGGATCGACCACGCCCCTGCCGACGACGGTCGGCGGCGCGATCACGCTGCGCCCGGGCGATCAGATCACCTGCGCCATCACCAACACCCGACGCGCGATCGCGCTGCTGGAGATCGAGAAGTCCAGCCAGGTCATCTCCGATCCGGTCAACGGCACCACCAATCCCAAGCTGATCCCCGGCGCGGTGGTCGAATACGCGATCACCGTGCGCAATGTCGGGGCCGGCCCGGTCGATGCGAGCTCGGTCGTGATCGTCGACGTGATGCCCGCGCAGATGGCTTACGCGGTGACGAGCCCGGTGACCTTCACCAACGGCACGACCGCGAGCGGCCTCACCTTCACGACCTCGAACGTGACCTTCACCCAGGCCGCGGGCGGCACGACGAACTTCACCTACACCCCGACCGGAACTTTCGACGGGCGGGTCACGGGCATCCGCATCGCGCCGACCGGTACCATGCCGGCCGCGACCAGCGGCACCGCGCAGCCGAGCTTCACCGTCCGCTTCCGCGCCCAGGTCGAATAGGCGGGCCCTCGCGACGGTCGGCGATCAGAAGCTGACGCGCACGCCCCCGGTGTAGCGGCGGCCGAAGCGCTCCCATTCGATCGTCAGGTTGTCCTGGAACGGCGTGGGGACGCCCTGCGCGGTGAGCAGGTTGCCCGGCTCCGAGAAGCGCCGCCCGGGATTGTCGAGCAGGTTCGAGGCATCGAAATAGACCTCGACGTTCGGCGTGATGGCATAGCGCATCGAGAAGTCGAGCTCGTCGTCGGCCGCCCAGTAGGTGTCACCCGCGTCGGTGAGATCGTTGGCGATCCCGTCCAGCCACAGGCTGCGCTTCTGGTACTGGAGGCGCGCCGAGAAGCCGTACTTCTCGTAGTAGCCGCCGATATTGTAGACATAGTCCGAGGTGCCCGGCAGGCGGACTGTGCGCGCCGGAATGGTGCCGAACGCGGGTTTGGTCGCCTCGCTGTCGTTGAGCGTGAGGTTGGCGTTGATGCCGAAGCCGCCCATCCACGCGGGCAGGCCGAGATCGTCGGTCCACGGCTCGAGTTGCAGCTGGGCGGCCATTTCGAGGCCGACGATCCGACCGCGCCCGGCGTTGGCGATGCCGCTGAAGATGTAGTCCGACCGATCGACGCCGCCCAAGTTGAGGGCATCCGAGTTGAAGGTGCGGCGGTCGGTGTAGAGCACGTCGCGGACCTTGCGGTAGTAGGCGCCGATCATCAGGTAGCCCTGCGGCACGACGTACCATTCGAGATAGGCGTCGAGGCCCCAGGACCGCTCGGGCTTCACCCCGGGATTGCCGCCCGAGATGGTGCGGTTGCCGTCGTCGACGATGACGTTGGGGCGCAGCTGGTCATAGTCGGCGCGCGCGGCACCGGTGGTGTAGCCGACCCGCAGCTTGCCGTTGTCGGACACGTTGTAGTTGATGTGCAGGCTCGGGAAGACCAGCGTCTTGGTGCTTTCGGCCGTGACGGTGGCGGGGGTGGCGCCGAGCTGCGCGAGGGCGGTGCCGGTGTTTTCGACCCGCTCGACGCGCACGCCGCCGAGGATGCTGCCCCAGTCCCAGCGCAGCGTGCCCATCACGAAGCCCGCGAAGATGCGCTCGCGCACTTTGTAGTCGTCGCCGGTCAGCCGGGCGAAGGGGAAGTTCGCCCGGGCCGCATCGGTCGCGGCCCGCATCTTGTCGGTGTCGAAGTAGCGGAAGGTGTAGCCGAGCGGGATCTTGCCCTGGAAGGGCAGGTCGATTGCGAACTGGTTGTAATCGCTCGACAGGTTGATCGCCGCGAACTGCGCTGCGGTGTTCAAGAGGATCTGGTTGTTGACGGATTCCTTGGTGCGCTGGTCGTACTGGAAGCCCGCCTTGAAGGTCGCATCGCCGCCGAGGAAGGCGGTGTCGTAGGCGAGGATCGCGCGCGCCGTATAGGCATCGGTGGTGTCGACGAGGTCGCCAACGCGCAGCGAGCTGAGCGGCTTGGCGAAGGTGTCGATCGCAGTCACCGGGGCGCCGGTCTGGAAGCGGGTCGGGCTCGCCAGCTGGATGGTGTTGAACAGCTGCACGCGGCCGAACTGCGGATCGAGGAAGTCGTAGGCGACCGTCGGGCGCAGCGTGCGCGTGCCGGGGCTGTCCCAGCGCGCCTCGCCGACCACCGAGCGGTCATCTTTCGAGCGGGTGAAATTGCCCAGCCACTCGAACCGCACGCCGCTGTCGCCGAAGGTGTGCTTGCCCTCGATGGTGTTGGTGAAGATCGACTGGCGGAAGGCGCGCAATGTCGAACGCTGGTTGATGTCAATCCCGTAAACGGTGCCCGTCAGCGGGGTGTTGCCGGTACAGATGTCGGCATAACCGCTGGTGGTCGGCGTGGGATTGGTGAGCGTGGTGCAGCTGGCCGCGTTCGGCACGAGATCGCCCTGGCGATCGTCGAGGTCGAAGATGTAATTGTCGCGCGCCTCGTCGTCGGTGAAGATGGTGTAGATCGAACGCAGCGAGATCTCGTTGTCGGGGTTCGGGCGCCAGTCGAGGCGGCCCGAGACCGACCAGTTCTTGCGGGTGAGGCGGTAGAGCTTGTTCTCGGTCTCGCGCGCCAGAAGCGGCTGACGCTGCCGGGCCGGGTGTCCTGAGCCACGCGCTCCCAGTCGGTCTCGAAATTGTCGGTGATCATGTTGCGCTGGAAGTAGCTGCCCGACAGCAGGACCCCGATCTCGCCCGCGCCGCCCGCATCGAAGCGGTCGGCAAGGACGAGGCTGGCCTCGTATTCGTTGCGGTTGCCGAGCTCGGCCTTGCCGAAGCCCGCCTTGCCGAGCACCTTCAGGCCCGGATAGTCGAAGGCCGAACGGGTGACGATGTTGACGTTGCCGGCGACGGTCTCGCCCGGCATGTCGGGGGTGATCGCCTTGGAGACGACGATCAGCTTCGCGATCGCCGAGGGCACCGAATCGAAGCGCGCGTCGCGGCCTTCGGGGCTGACGACGTTGATCCCGTCGAAGCTCAGCGTGGTCCAGTAGTTGGGCGCGCCGCGCACCGAGATGTAGCGCGCCTGGCCCTGGTCGCGCTCGACCGCGAGGCCCGGCAGGCGCCCGGCGGCCTGGGCGATGTTCTGGTCGGGCAGGCGGCCCACCGCGTCCGCCGAGGCGACGGTCACGAGGTTGTCGGACATGCGCTGGACGCGCAGCGCCTCGGCCTCGGATTCGGCGATGGGGCGGGCACCGTCGACGACGATCTCCTCGCCGACCGGCTCCTCCTCGACCGGGGCCTGGAGTGCCTGCGCATGGGCAGCGTGCGGAAGGACGGCGACGGCGGCAAGCATCAGCGCCTTGCGCGACGCACGCGCGGTCGGCAGTTCAGTATAGGACAAGTCAGCCCCCTGTTGGCCATGATCTGTGCCACGGCGGCTAGGGGCGCTCTGTTACGCCTTGTTGACCTCCATGTTTCACTTTAATGATCGTGCAACTGGGCAGGAAGTGTCACCTTTCGGACACATCTTCACGTTCTTGCAGGCTTGGGGTTCAGGCTTCCGCGTTGGTCTGCTCGAGGATCCATTCGGGGATGGCCTCCTGCCGGAGGTCGGCGAGTTCCAGCCCCTGGGCGCGCACCGCATCGTAGCGGTCGCGCGGGGCGTAGTCGGCGGGGCGCTGGACAAACACCTTACTCTTGGTCTCGGCGAGGATGCCGAGCCCGCGCACCCCATCGGTGCCGCCCCCGGTGAGCAGCCCGCCCAAGGCCGGCAGGCCGGTGCGTGCGAGACTGCCGAACAGCAGGTCTGCCGAGGGTCGGCAGCCGTTGACCGGATCGCGCTCGACCAGCCGCAGGCGCGGCGGCTCGCCGGCCTCGACGATCACGTGCCGGGTGGGGTCATGGGCCAGCCACACCTTGCCGATCTCGAGGCTGACACCGTCGACGGCGTTCTCGAGCTGGCAGGGCAGCGAATGGCGCATTGCCGCCACCGCCTTGTCGACCGCATCGGGATCGGCGTCGAACAGGACCACGGTGGGCGGACAGCCGGCGTCATAGGCGGCGAGCACCTGGCGTGCGGTCTCGATCCCGGCCGCCCCGCAGGACAGAACGACGATCCGCCCGTCGCTGCGGTACTTCGCCCCGCCGGCGCCGCCGGCATCGCCCCCGCCACCGCCCGGTTGCAGCTCGCCCGAGGCGGCCTTCAGCACGATGTCGCCCAGCGTGCGCACCGTCGCGTCGAATTCCTCGCGCGAGGAATGGAGCGGCTTGGGAAAGCAGTGCACCGCGCCCAGTTCCAGCGCGCGGCGCGCCGTGCCGGTGCCGGCCTGAGTGATCGAGGAGAGCATGATCACCGGCATCGGCCTGTTAGCCATGATCTCCTCGAGGAACTCCATCCCGCTCTTGCCCGGCATTTCCACGTCGAGCGTCAGCACGTCGGGCTTCAGCGCCTCGATCTGGCTCCGTGCCTCGTCCGCGTTCTTGGCCGTGCCGCACACGGTCACGCCCTTGGCGTTGTCGAGGATGTCGCAGAACAGCGCACGCATCGCGGCGGAATCGTCGACTACCAGCACTCGTACATTGGCCATCGGTTGCTCAGCCTTCCGGTTGTTCGGCGATGGCGTAGCCGGTCAGCCGCGAACAAATTCGCGCGCGGGCTCTAGGGGCTTGCGCATAGTGCCCGCCCTCGGGGCCGGCGCGATCCGGCCGCCCGCCCTTACGTGGTTTCCCTCAGGCCCTGTGCGCCAAATGCAAAGGACGTGCGGCTAGAATTCCTTGGGACATCGGGAAAAGGCCACCTCATGTTGAAGCAGATCCCCGTCTCGGACCTCGAAGTCGGGATGTTCGTCCACAAGTTCGAGGGCAACTGGTTCGATCACCCCTTCTGGAAGGCGAAGTTCCTCATCGAGGACGAGGAGAAGCTTGCCGTGATCCGCGCCAGCCGGGTGCGCGGGGTGGTGATCGACACCGCAAGGGGGCGCGACCTGTCTTCGGCTACCCGACGTCCCGCCAGCGCCCGCCCGGCCGCCCCCTCCGCTCCCACCCCCGCCCCTTCAAACGCGTCGCGGATGGGCGCGATCAAGCGCCGCGCCGTCGTCCAACTCGAGGCCCCACGCCCCGTCACCTTCGCACAGGAGGTCGAGAACGCCGTCGCCATCGCCGAGCGCGGCCGCGAGCGGCTCGGCAAGCTCCACCTCGACGCACGGCTCGGCAAGGCGCTGGACGTGCGCAAGGTCGAGCCGGTGGTCACCGACATCCTCGCCTCGGTGCGGCGCAACCCCCACGCCTTCAGCGGGCTGATGCGCTGCAAGCTCAAGAACGAGGCGGTGTTCCGCCATGCCCTGTCGGTCAGCGCGCTGATGGTCGCGCTTGCGGGCCGGATGAAGCTCACCGGCCAGGAGATGCGCGAATGCGGGCTTGCCGGCCTGCTGCTCGACATCGGCGTCAACTACCTGCCGCAGGGCGACCCCTTCGCCGCGGGCGATGACCCCGGGCGCGAGGTGCGCGTCTGGCAGAGCCACGTCCTGCTAGGCTACCGCGCGCTCCAGCTCGACGAAAGCCTGCCGCGCGCGGTGCTGGAGGCCTGCCTCCTTCACCACGAGCGGATCGACGGCCTCGGCTATCCCAAGCGCCGCGCCGGGGACGACATCCCGATGATCGCGCGCATGGCGGCGATCTGCGACAGCTTCGAGCTGCTGCTTGCCGGGAGCCGCACGCGCGGCCCCCTCGATCCCGCGCTGGCGGTGATGGCGCTGCGCGACCAGAGCGGCGCCTTCGACGAGGACATCCTGCGCCAGTTCGTCGAGACGGTCGGCTTCTACCCCGTCGGCGCCTTCGTCGAGCTCGCCAGCCGCAAGATCGCGATGGTGATCGACGAGGACCGCAAAGACCCGATGCGGCCCGTGGTGCAGGCCTTCTACTCGCTCGCCACGCGCGAGCGCATCCTCACCCATCGCATCGCGCTTGCCGACCCCGGCGAGCACGAGCGGATCGTCGGCATTGCCGACCTCTCCGGCCTCGACTTGCCGGACGATGCGCAGCTGCGCGAGCTCGTCTTCCTGAGCGCCTGCCGCCACGCGGTCCACGCCTGAACCGGCCAGGCAAAAGGGGCCGGCGATCCCTCGCCGGCCCCTCCCTTGTGCGCCGTCGCCGGAGATCAGAACGACAGCGCAAGCGACGCCTGCACGGTACGCCCGTTGGCGGCGCGGGCGAAGCCGATGCCGTTGGCGGGAATAGCCGACTGGTTGACCTCGAAGATGCCGAGCGTGTCGAACAGGTTCTGCGCGGAAAGCGTGAGCCGCAGGTTCGTTGTCGGATCGAACTCGGCGAAGGCGCCGACCTGCGTGAAACCGGGCATCTTCAGGAGGTTCGAATCCTGCGCATAGCTGCCGGTGATGGTCACCACGTTGGCACCCGCCGCGAACTTGCCGAAATCGAGCTGCGGCACGGCGACCAGCACCCAGTCGGGCTGGTGGCGCGGCTCCTTGCCGGTGAACACCCCGCCGATCCGGTCCTCGCTGATCTTGGCCTGCGTCCACGTCGCGGCAGCCATCAGGCTGAACACGCCGCGGGTGAAGGTGCCTTCGAGCTCCACCCCGTCCGCCTTGTAGACGCGGTTGGTCGAGGAGGCCGCGCCGTTCAGCACGTTCTGGTCCTCGGCCTCGACATGGAAGGCGGTGGCATTCAACGTGATCCCGTTCTTGCGGAACTTGAACCCGCCCTCGAGCTGCTTGACGTCGTCCTGCTCGTCGT
This sequence comes from Erythrobacter sp., assembly GCA_046076505.1. Lineage (GTDB taxonomy): Bacteria > Pseudomonadota > Alphaproteobacteria > Sphingomonadales > Sphingomonadaceae > Erythrobacter. Next base: position 12,585 of record JBJTSG010000099.1, read on the forward strand.
CCGGATTGACGACCGCGCCGGTGACGGCGCTGACGGCGGGGGTGAAGAGCAGCTTGTCCGCACCGGCCCGCGCGCCCTTGGAGTAGCGGGCGAAGACGGAGAAGGGCTCGGCGACGCGGTAATTCACCCCGACCGAATAGTTGAGGTAGCCATATTTGTAGTCGACCGGCGCCGGGCGATCGAGCGGAATCGAGGCAACCCGCCGCTCGGCCGGGCCCAGCACCCCGTCGCGGTTGACGTCGAAGCTGCCCTGGCCCACGCGCCCGCCGCCGAGGTCCGCGCCGAACAGCTGGCCGCTGACGCTGCCCCGGTCGTAGCGCAGGCTGCCGCCGAGCGCGAGCTTGCCGACGTGCCAGTTGATCGATCCGTAGGGCGCGAGCACATCGTAATCGACATCGAAGATGCGCCGGAACAGGCTGCTGGCCCCGCGCCCATAAGCGAAGTAACCGTTCTGGGTCTGGGCGACGCCGGCGGCGTTGAAGATGTCGACCATCGCGGTCCGGCCCCCGCCGGCGGCATCGATGACCTGCGATGTGTGCAGCCAGGTCGAGGACAGGGCCTGCGCCGCGTAGTAGAGCCCCGCGGTGGTGGTGAGCTTGCCCCCGCCCACGTCCCACACTCGGCTGGCGCGCAGGTCGTTGGTGAAATTGTCGAGCGCGGCGGCCTGATTTTAGGACGTGAAGTAGAGCGCGAGGAGGCCGTTGCCGTTGACATCGGCGGGGACCAGCTGGCCGGTGTTCGGACCGCTTGCGTAGCGCGCCGTCGCGCCCGGCCCGCCGATCGAGGCGGCGAAGGCGGCCACGGTATCGGCGCGGTTGGGGAAGGTGCGGCTGAAATCACCGCCGTTCTTGGCATAGCGCGCCCTCTCGGTGACGGTCCAGCCGCCGATCTCGAACTGGGCCTCGATGCCGATGGATTTGGAGGTCGCGCTCTGCCCGGTGTTGATCGAATAGGCGGCCGGGTTGTTGTTGCCGTCGAGCGTGATGATCGGGCCGAGATTGGGCGAAAGCACCGCGTCCGAGCGCAGGTCGAAGCCCGGGAAGCTGCGATAGCGCGGGTTTGCGTCGGTGCCGGTGATGTTGACGAAATAGGGCGCGTAGGTCGGCGAGCGGTCGTCGAGATACTTGACATAGGCACGCACGTAGCCGCCGGCGAATTCGCGGGTGATATTGGCCTTGATCTGCCCGCCCTGCCAGCCGGTCAGGCCGATCCGCCGCGGTCCTTCGCCCGCGCGGTAGAAGCCGCCGACATAGAAACGGGTGTTCTCGCCGAGCTTCGCCCCGTAGTCGAAATCGAGGCGCTTGCTGTCGAAGCCGAGCCCGAGCGTGACCTGCGCCCGTCCGCCCTGTTCGGTGCCGGTGCGCGAGATCACGTTGACGATGCCCCCCGGCGAATTGGAGGCGAAGGTCGAGGCCGAGCCGCCGCGGATCGTCTCGATCGCGCCGACGGTGAAATCGTTCCTGAGATAGACGTCGGTGGCGACGTTGAAGATGTCGCCGAATTCGAGGACCGGCAGGCCGTCCTCCTGGAACTGCATGTATTTCGATCCCCCCGCGGCGAGTGGCAGGCCGCGCACGGTGTAGTTGTTGTTGCCCTCGCCGATGCCGCTCGCCACGCGCATCCCGGCCATGGTGCGCAGCACCTCGGACAGGGGGCGCGGGCCGAAGCGCTGGATATCGTCACCCTTCAGCGCGCTGGTCGAGGTCGCGCTGTCGAGCCGGTCGCGGCCCTTGGCCATGCCGGTGGAGAAGATCTCGACCGGCGGCTTGGGGGCGGCGTCGGCGGGCTCGGCCGCGGGCTTGTCGCGCTGTTCGGCGGTTTCGGCCAGCGCGGGCGACCCAAGGGCCCCGGTGGCGGCGAAGACAAGCAGACTGGTCCTGAGTTTCATGGGTCCTGGCTCCTCCCGTTCGCGCCGGCGCTGCCTCCCAGACCGGCTCCTTCGAATGCAGCCTGCCGGATAGGGCGCGAGCCCTTCCCGCTTACCCAATCCGGGCCTAGGGATTGCGATCTAGGGGCGATTGCGGGTGCGGCGCGGCAGGCCTCAGCCAAGGCCATGCCATTCGATCCATTCGCCATAGGGGTGGCAATGGCCCGCGAGCACGGTGGCGGATGCCGCACCGCGGCCGTCCCAGGTGGTGACCCTCAGCTCCACCACCTGCCGGTCGGTGCGCCACTCCATGCCCACGCGCATGAGCGGACGCTCGGGACCGGCGCAGGCGCCCGCGGCTTCCAGCGCCTCCTCGATCATCGCGCGCTCGAGCGGATCGACATACTGCATCGTCATGGAATGAAACACGACCCGCCGCACCCCGGACGGCTGCGGCTCGGCGAGCATGTCGATCAGCCAGTCCCCGGCATGGCCCTCGGCGATCTGCGGCGGGTGCTGCCGGGCAAGCGCAAGCGCCGCGTCCAGCCGCTGGCTGCGCGCGCGCTCGCCGGGCCAGATATAGACCGCGAGCCGGTCGCAGTCCTCCGGGCACGCGGCGTCGAGCGGCTTGAGATCGACGCCGAGGGCCTGCACGACCTCCACGCGGCGCACCGCCGGCAGACGCCCCCGCCACACCGGCGCGAGTTCGACCGCGCTGTGAGCCGCCAGCGCGGTCCGCGCGCCGACCCGGCAGGCGTAATGCGCAAGGTTGAGGTTGAGCCCGGCGCTGCAGCCGAGCTCCAGCACCTCGCAGGGCATGGGCGCGCGCGCGTTCAGTTCCATCAGCACCGCGGCGAGCCCGGCGACCCGCGCGACCTCGTTGGTCTGGGTGGGATGCGCGATCCACGCCTCGAGCGCCGCCGCATGCGCCGCGAGCGCGGCGCGCACCGCCGCCTCGAGCGCCGCAGGTTCGGGAAGCGGCACTCCCTCATCGTAGAGCGGCGCGAGCCCCGGCGCGCGGCCGGAGCGGGCGAGCGCGTGGAGCCCGGCGCACAGGCGGAAGGTCATGGCGTCGGCGGCAAGGTCGCCGGGCCAGGCCTCGAGCAGCCGCGCCATCGCGCAGCGCGGCAGGGCCCGCGCGAGCGCCTGCATCAGCAGCGCCGCGCGCGGCTTGCCGAACGCCAGCGCCTTGGCGGCCTCGAGCGCGAGCTGACGTGCGATGCGCGTCTCGCCGCCGGGTTGGGCGCCGGACGCGCGGGCGGCGGGGGACAAGGTCAAGGGGGGCAAGCTTTCGGCCATTTGGGGGTGCGCGCCGCCTCTAGCCACAGGCCGCCCAACAGCTTGCCACCCGCGTCTAGGGGAAAGCGCTGATCGCATCGCCCCGCCCCCTCCGGCCGCGACCGCGCCCGCACAGTAGCATTACAGAGGCCCGCGCCCGCCCCCGGTTAAAGGCCGCGGGCTATCCGGCAGGCTCGCAAATCCGAGACTTCCAAGGAGCCCGCCCTTCATGCGCCGAGTGCCCGTCTTTGCTGCCACACTGCTCGCCAGCGCCGCCGTCCTGCCCGTCGGCGCGCTTGCCGCGGACGACAGCAGCGCCATCGGGGAGTCGCAAGACACCGCGGCCGGGGGCCGCACCGACAAGGCCGGCCGCGCGCCCAAGGCCTTCACCACCGGCGTCGCCAAGGGCCGCGACCTGCTCGACACCGCGATCTCCGCAAGCGTCCTCGACGATCGCGACATGGCCGCGATCTCGACCTTCTCGGTCGCCGGCGCGCTCCAGAACATTCCGGGGATCCGTTCCGAGACCGCCGACATCGACGGCTTCTCCTCAATCACCATCCGCGGGCTGCCGCTCGCCTCGGAAGGCTCGAAATACCTGCAATTGCAGGAGGACGGTCTGCCGGTGCTCGAGTTCGGCGACATCCGCTTCGCCGGTATCGACCAGTTCATGCGGGTCGACGCGACGCTCGCTCAGGTGCAGGCGATCCGCGGCGGCTCGGCCTCGACTTTCGCCTCCAATTCGCCGGGCGGGCTCATCAACTTCATCTCGCACACCGGCGAGGAGGCGGGCGGGATGCTGCAGGTGCGGGGCGGCATCGGCTATGACCTGAAGCGCGTCGACTTCGCCTATGGCGCGCCGCTCGGGGGCGGCTGGCGCTTCCACATCGGCGGCTTCTACCGCACCGGCGAAGGCCCGCGCGCGATCGGCTACACCGGCTTTTCGGGCGGCCAGATCAAGGCCAACGCGACGAAGGACTTCGCGAACGGCTACATCCGCTTCTACGCCAAGTTTCTCGACGACCGGCAGCCCAGTCTCAACGCGGTGCCGGTGCGCCTGTCGGGGAGCGACGCCGATCCGGCGATCGCCTTCCTGCCGGGCTACGACATCAGGAAGCAGGGCTTCCAGTCGCCGCTCACCTCCGCCCTTCCCGAGGTCGACCGCAACAACAACCGGACCCTGATCGACACTGAGGACGGGCTCGCCGCCAGGGTCAGGTCTGTGGGGCTCGAGGCGCAGTTCGACATCGCCGGGTGGACCGTGACCGAGCGCTTCCGCTTCGCCGACATCGCGGGCGCCTACAACGACAACGTGCCCTTCGTGACCGCCCCCGCCCCGGGGATCGCCGCCTTCGGCGGTCCGGGCGCGCGGCTGCGCTATGCGGCGGGGCCGCTGGCGGGCCAGGCGATCACCGACGCGCGGCCGGTGTCGCTGGCGGTGCGGATCGCCGCCGACCTGGAGAGCCTCGACAACCTCGTCAACGATCTGCGCGCGACCCGCACCTTCGACGTCGGCACGGACGCGAAGCTGACGACGACGCTCGGCCTCTACAATTCGCAGCAGGCCATCAACATGTTCTGGAACTTCGCCTCGACCCTCCAGGACCTCGCCGGGGGCGGGAAGAACGCGCCGCTCGACCTGTTCGCGGGGAACGGCACGCGCCTCACCGACGGGGGCGTGCTCGCCTACGGCTTCGCGGTCGGCCTGCCCTTCGACAGCTTCCACAACCGCTACGACCTCACCTACGACATCACCGCCCCCTATGGCTCGGTCAACCTGAAGCTCGGCAAGCTGTCGATCGGCGGGAGCCTGCGCTGGGACAAGGGCAACGTGACGGGCCAGGTGTTCTCGGCGAGCTACGGTCAGGACCGGATCGGTACCGTCCCCTTCGACGTCAACGGCGACGGCACGATCACCCCGGCCGAGGCGCGGGTCGCGATCCTGCCGCTCTCGCGACCGGCGGCGGTCGACTACGACTACGACTACCTGTCGTGGTCGGCGGGGGTGAACTACCGCTTCGCGGAACCCTTCTCCGCCTTCGCGCGGATCAGCCGCGGCGGCCGGGCGAGCAACCAGAACGCGGTTGGCGCGGGCTCATTGAACCTTGCCACCGGTGCCCCGGTCGACCCGGCGCTCGCGGTCTCGATGGTCCGCCAGGCCGAGGGCGGGGTGAAGTACCGCAAGGGCGGCCTCGGGCTCTACCTCACCGGCTTCTGGGCCTCGACCGACGAGAGAAACTTCCAGATCACCAGCAATGCCGCCGGGCAGGCGAGCGTCGTCGCAGTCAACCGCACCTACAGCGCCAAGGGCCTCGAGTTCGAGGGCGAGTGGAAGCGCGGCGCGTTCCGGATCAACGCCGGCGGCACGCTGACCGACGCGACGATCGACGAGGACACGCTCGACCCCGCCCTGAACGGCAAGACCCCGCGCCACATCCCCGACTTCGCCTTCTTCCTGCGCTCAGAGGTCGACCTCGGTCCGGCGAGCATCGGCGCGGTCGTCAACGCCAGCGGCAAGAGCTTCGCGCAGGACGTGAACCAGCTCGTCCAGCCCGGCTACGTGATCGTCAGCCCCTACCTGCAGGTGCGCGCCGCCAGAGGACTGACCCTTGCCGTCAACGCCTTCAACGTCTTCGACGAGACGGCGGTGATCTCGACGGGCGCGGCCACGATTCCCGCCTCCGGCCTCGCCAACGTGCTCGCGATGAACGGGCGCACCGTGACCGGCTGGCCGCGCTACGCCTTCTGACGCGGCGCCCCACCCGATTGGACGAGAGGAACCCCTTCGCCATGCTTGAACGCCTCAACATCCCCCGCCGCCTTGGTGCCGCCTTTCTGGTGCTCAACATCGTGGCCGCAGCGGTGATGGTCGCCTGCGGGGTGAGCCTGGCGATGATCTCGTCGGTCACCGCGAAGAACACCGCGAGCCAGGCGATCCTCGCCGACGTGCTCGCGCTCGAGACCGCGCTGCTGCGCCAGAACAGCCAGTTCCGCGGCTTCCTCGTCACCGGGGATCCGAGCTACCTCAAGTCCTACTACGAGGGCCGCGACGATTACGACAAGACCTCGGCCAAGCTCGAGACGCTGCTGCCCGAGCCGCGCATGCAGGAACTGGTCCGCACCAGCCGCGCGGAAACCCTGAAGTGGCGCAAGGACTGGGGCGACAAGTACATCCGGGTGGTGGAGGCGGGCAACCGCGACGGCGCGCAGGAGGCGGTGCAGGTCGCGGGCAAGAAGGTGCTGATCAGCGCCGCGGTGAACCCTCTGCGCGAAATCCGCGACGCGCAGCACGCCGCGATCAAGGAGCAGTCCGAGCGGCAGGACTCCGCGATCACCTGGGGCTGGGTCGCCCTCGGCCTCGGCGCGGCGATCCTGTTGGGCCTTGCGCTGGTGCTCTCTCGCAGCCTCGCCGGCTCGATCGCCAAGCCGATCGCGGCGCTCACCCGCGCCGTCACCGACCTGTCGCGCGGGTCGAACGCGATCGACATCCCCGGCACCGGGCGCAGCGACGAGCTGGGCGCGATGGCGCAGGCGATGCTGGTATTCCGCGACGCCGCGATCGAACGCCAGACATCGGTCGCCGAGCGCGAGGAAGCGGTCGCGCGGCTGGGACGCAATCTCGCCGCGGTCGCGCAGGCCGACCTCACCGTGCGCCTCCACGACATGCCGCCCGCCTTCCAGTCGCTCGCCAACGACTTCAACGATGCGATGGAGCGGCTCTGCCAGGCGATGGGGGCGGTCAACGAGAGCATCGGCGCGATCAACCTGACCTCGAGCGAGATCGAGCACGCAATGACCGATCTCGCCAGCCGCTCCGAGGACCAGGCGAGCCGCCTCCAGCTGTCCTCCTCGACGATGGCGAGCCTCACCGCCAACATCGAGGAGAACGCGGAGCTGGCGGTCGGCGTCAGCGGCTCGATGCGCGACGCGCGCCATGAGGCCGAGACCGGCGGCGAGGTGGTGGGCCGCGCGATCCAGGCGATGGGCAACATCGAGACCGCGACGGTGGAGATCTCGGAAATCACCGCGATGATCGACAACATCGCCTTCCAGACCAACCTCCTCGCCTTGAATGCCGGCGTCGAGGCGGCGCGCGCCGGCGAGGCCGGCAAGGGCTTCTCGGTGGTCGCATCCGAGGTGCGCGCGCTGTCGATGCGGGCGACCGAAGCGGCGAGCGAGATCAAGAAGCGCATCGAGGCGGTCGGCGTCCACGTCACGACCGGCGTCGGTCTCGTCAACGAGACCGGCACCGCGCTGGAGACGATCATCGCCCGTGTCGGCGAAGTCACCGAGGCGGTCACGCGCATCGCCGAGGCGGTCAGCGATCAGAGCCAGCAGTTGCGCCGCGTGTCCGAGACGATCGGGGCGATGGACAAGATGACCCAGCAGAACGCCGCGATGGTCGAGGAAACCAATGCCGCAACCAAGAACCTCAACCACGAGGCCCGGCAGCTCGCCGCAACCTTCGCCGCCTTCCGCATCGGCGATGCAAGCCAGGGCGCAGGGATCGGGGAGATCGCCGGCTGGTCGCAGGCCCAGCTTCCCCCGCCCGCGCGGCGCCACGCGGCCTGAGGTGTGAGAACTAGGGGCTTGCGCATAGGCGAGGCACAAGCCGGCCTTATCGCAAGTCCTGCAAAATCAAAGGTGTGAACCCGCCAACATCCCTCCCGGATCAAGGCCAGCACAGGACCAAGGCTGTCATGACGATCGAGAAGATTTCGCGCCTCGGGGCGCTCGTTCTGGGCGCAGTGCTGGCGATCATCATTCTCGCCATGGGCCTTGGGGTCAATCATGTGCGCGTGGACGGCGCGCTCGACAAGCAGGAAGAGGCCGTCGCCGATTTCAGCGCCGACTTCATGCCGCCCGCGCTGTTCCTGGTCGAAGCCTTCGCCAATGCCAGCATCATGACCATCCACCGCGATGCCTATGCGATCAATGATCAGCGACTGAAGGTGCTGGAGGAGGAGTTCGATACCGCCGCGCGCAGCTGGGCGGACAAGCCGATTTCCGACAAGCTCAAGGCCGACATCGCTGCCAATGTCGAAACCAACGGCAAGGCCTTCTGGGAAGAGGTCAACCAGCGCCTGAAGCCGGCGGTGCAGCGCGGGGACGAGGCGGCGATCAAGGCCTCGCACCGCCGCCTGCTCGAAATCTACCGGGCGCAGCGCAAGGCCAATGATGCCCTGCGCGGGCAGATCGCCGAGCTGCGTCAGGAGACCGAGGACCAGATCGCCTCGACCACCATGCTGATCATGGCGGGCGCGCTCGGCGGCGCGCTGCTGCTGTTCGCGGCGCTCGCCGGGGCCTATCTGTGGGTACGGCGCTCCATGCTCGCGCCGGTCGAGGCGATCGGCACCACGATGCGCGCCATGGCCGACGGCAACCACGATGCGGGGGTCACCACCCAGCACCGCAGCGACGAATTCGGCACCATGACCCGCGCGATCGAGACCTTCCGCGCGGCGCTCAAGTCCGACGCATCGCGCGCTGCCGCCCAGACCGAGATCGTCGCGACCATGTCGACCGCGCTCGACCGGCTGGCGAACGGCGATCTGACCTACCGGATCGACTATCTGCCCGAAGTGGTCGTCGAGGTCGAACGCCGGGCCCAGCCGCGACCGAACCTGCGCGAGATGTACAACACCTCGATCGCGCGGCTGGAAGACATGCTGAGCAAGGTGCGGGCGACGGCGGTGGGTGTCCAGACCAGCTCGGACGAGATCCGCGCCGCTTCGGAGGATCTGGCGCTGCGCAACGAACAGCAGGCCGCGAGCCTCGAGGAGACCGCCGCCTCGGTCAGGTCGACGGTCGCCCTCACCCGCCAGTCGGCCGAGAACGCCGTCGCAGCGCGCTCCGCCATCGCCCAGACCCACGCCCGCGCGACCGAAGGCGGCGCGGTGGTCGGCAAGGCGGTGGCGGCAATGGACGCGATCGAGCAATCGGCCAGGGAAATCACCCAGATCATCGACGTGATCGA
>JBJTSG010000100.1:0-3487 GCA_046076505.1 Erythrobacter sp.
CGATAGCATGTTCGGCCCAGGCGAACCCTATGCGGTCGACCACTCCTGCGTGCCCAGCGCCGTGTTCAGCCATCCCCCTATTGCCGCGGTCGGCATGACCGAGGGCGAGGCGCGAAACAAGCTCGGCGCGGTGCGGGTCTACCAGGCCGATTTCCGCCCGATGAAGAACGTGGTGGCGGGGCGCAACGAGCGCAGCCTCTACAAGATGATCGTCGATGCCGCGAACGACCGGATCGTCGGCATCCACATGATCGGCCCGGATTCGCCCGAGATCATGCAGGCCGCCGCCATCGCGGTGAAGGCGGGGCTCACCAAGGCCGACTTCGACGCCACGGTCGCGATCCACCCGACGATGGCCGAGGAGCTGGTGCTCTTCAAATAGGTTGCGGTGTGCAACCTATCTGCTAGTCTGCGGACCTTCAGCGGGAGGGCAAGCGCATGACGGGCACGGTGCTGGTAACGGGGGCGACCGGCTACATCGCCGGGGAGCTCATCCGTCAGCTTCTGGCGAAGGGCTGGACGGTGCACGGCACGGTTCGCAACGTCACATAGCGGATTGCGCGCGCGGCTCGGCAATCCATCGGCAGAACGCTTCAAGCTGTTCGAGGCCGAGCTCATGGCCGATAGCGGCTGGGCCGAGGCCACGGCGGGCTGCACCCATGTCGCGCACGTCGCCTCGCCGATCCCCGCCCAGGCTCCCAGGCACGAGGACGACCTGATCCTCCCGGCACGCGAGGGCACGCTGCGCGCGCTGCGCTTCGCCAAGGCGGCGGGTGTTACTCGCTTCGTCCAGACGTCCTCCACCGCAGCAGTGGTCTACGGGGTCGATCGCGGCACCTACACTTTCGACGAGAGCCGCTGGACGAACATCCACCACCCCGAGGCCTACCCCTACGTCAAGTCCAAGACGATCGCCGAGCGCGCTGCCCGCGACTGGGTCGCGGCCGAGGGCGGCAATATGGAGTTCGTCTCCGTCAACCCCGGCATGGTTCTCGGCCCCGTCGAAAGTGGCGACTTCTCGGCCTCGGTCGAGCTGGTGCAGCAATTGCTGTCTGGCGCGATGCCGATGGCGCCCAATCTCGGCTTCCCGATCGTCGACGTGCGCGACATCGCCGCTCTCCACGTGCTGGCGCTCGAGACGCCCGGCCTCGCGAGCGAGCGTTTCCTTGGCGCAGGGCCGTTCCTCTCCGCGCTCGAAGTCGCGGGCGTGCTGCGCGCGCGGCTGGGGGCGAAGGCGAGGAAGGCCCCGACCCGGCCGATGCCCGACTGGCTGGTCAGCATCCTCGCCCTTTTCAACGCCGAGGTGCGCGGGGTGAAGACCGAGATCGGCAAGGTGCGCCATGTCGATGCGAGCCACGCCAGGGAGCGGCTCGGCTGGACAATGCGCCCCGTCGAGGACACCATCGCGGAGTGCGGCGAGAGCCTCATTCAACACGGAGTGGTGAAGCCCTGATGGACGTGAACGGCAAGACGGTGCTGCTGACCGGCGGCAGCGCAGGGATCGGGCGCGAGATGGCGCGGCAGCTCAAGTCGCGCGGGGCCAAGGTAATCCTCACCGGGCGCGACGGCGCGAGGCTGGAAGCGATGCGGGGCGAGGGCTTCGATGTGCTCGAGGCGGACCTCTCGCACCCGGCGGGCGTCGACGCGCTGGTGGCGGCGCTGGGCGACCGGGCCATCAACATCCTCATCAACAATGCAGGCCAAGGCGTCGACCACGACTTCCGCGTGGCTGCACCCGATGCCGATGCGAGCGATGCCTGCATCTACGCCAACCTGTCGGCGCCGATCCGGCTGATCACCGCGCTGCTCCCTGCCTTGCGCACCCGGCCCGAGGCGGCGATCGTCAACGTGACGAGCGGCCTCGCGATCGCGCCGCGCGCCGGAAGCCCGGTTTACTGCGCGACCAAGGCGGGCTTGCGCAGCTACACCATGGCCCTGCGCGCCCAGCTCAAGGGCACGGATATCCACGTCGTCGAGGCGCTGCCCCCGGTGGTCGACACGCAGATGACCGCGGGCCGCAAGGGCAACAAGATGGCGCCAGAGGAATGCGCCCGCCAGATCCTCGCCGCACTCACCGAGGGGCGTGACGAGGCGGACGTGGGCATGGTCAAGTTCCTGAAGCTGGTGCACTCCGTCTCGCCGAGCCTCGCCCGCAACATCATGATCCGCTTCTAGGCGCGCGGAGGGGCGGGCGCGGGTTTCCCCAGGGCGGGCCGCCGACCGCCACTTTTGCCACGTTGACGCCCCGGCACGCCTAAGGCAACGCGTGAGCCCGAGAGATTGGTCAAGAGAGGATTCCCCCGCGTGTCTGCCAACATCGCCGAAATGGAACGCCGCCGCCAAGCCGCTCGTCTCGGGGGCGGCCAGAAGCGCATCGACGCGCAGCACGCCAAGGGCAAGCTGACTGCGCGCGAGCGGCTCGATGTCCTGCTCGACGAAGGCTCGTTCGAGGAAATTGACACTTACGTCGAGCACGATTGCATGGACTTCGGCATGGAGACCCAGCGCATTCCGGGCGACGGGGTGGTGACCGGCAGCGGGACGATCAATGGGCGGCTGGTGTTCGTCTTCAGCCAGGATTTCACCTTGTTCGGCGGCTCCCTGTCCAAGCGCCATGCCGAGAAGATCTGCAAGATCATGGACATGGCGATGAAGGTCGGCGCGCCGGTGATCGGCCTCAACGATTCGGGCGGGGCGCGCATCCAGGAGGGCGTGGCGAGCCTCGGCGGCTATGCCGAGGTGTTCCAGCGCAACGTGCTGGCGAGCGGCGTCGTCCCCCAGATCAGCCTCATCATGGGGCCGTGTGCGGGCGGGGCGGTCTACTACCCGGCCATGACCAACTTCATCTTCATGGTGAAGGATTCGAGCTACATGTTCGTCACCGGCCCCGATGTGGTGAAGACCGTGACCAACGAGGTCGTGACGCAGGAGGAACTCGGCGGGGCGATCACCCACACCACCAAGACTTCCGTCGCCGACTTGGCTTACGAGAACGATGTCGAAGCCCTGCTGGCGACCCGGCGCTTTGTCGACTTCCTGCCGCTGTCGAACCGTGACGAGGCCCCCGTCCTGCCCACCGGCGATGCGTGGGACAGGCTCGACAACAGCCTCGACACGCTGATCCCCGACAACGCCAACCAGCCCTATGACATGCACGAAGTCATCACCAAGGTGCTGGACGAGGGCGATTTCTTCGAAATCCAGCCCGCGCACGCGGGCAACATCATCTGCGGTTTCGGCCGTGTGGAAGGCCGCACCGTGGGCGTGGTGGCGAACCAACCGATGGTGCTCGCGGGCGTGCTCGACATCAATTCCTCGAAGAAAGCGGCGCGCTTCGTACGCTTCTGCGATGCCTTCGAGATTCCGATCGTCACCTTCGTCGACGTCCCCGGCTTCCTCCCCGGCACGGCGCAGGAACTGGGCGGGATCATCAAGCACGGCGCGAAGCTGCTCTTCGCCTATGCCGAGGCGACCGTTCCCAAGATCA
>JBJTSG010000101.1:0-4337 GCA_046076505.1 Erythrobacter sp.
AGCGCCTGCGCGAGGTCTTCGAGGAGGCCGCCCGCGCCGCGCCTGCGATCGTCTTCATCGACGAAATCGATTCGATCGCGCCCAAGCGCACCCAGGTGCCCGGCGAAGCGGAAAAGCGCCTCGTCGCCCAGCTCCTCACCCTGATGGACGGGCTGGAGAAGCGGGCGAACCTCGTCGTCATCGCCGCCACCAACCGCCCCGACGCGATCGACGAGGCGCTGCGCCGCCCCGGTCGCTTCGACCGCGAGATCGTGATCGGCGTCCCCGATCAGCGCGGGCGGCGCGAGATCCTCTCGATCCACACCCGCGGCATGCCGCTCGAGAGCGCCGTCGATCTCGACGAGCTCGCCCGCGTCACCCACGGGTTCGTCGGCGCCGACATCGCCGCGCTCGCCCGCGAGGCCGCCATCGAGGCGGTGCGCCGGATCATGCCGCGCCTGGACTTGGACGAACGCACCATTCCGCCCGAGGTGCTCGAGGACCTGTGCGTCACCCGCGACGATTTTCTCAGCGCCCTGAAGCGCGTCCAGCCTTCCGCGATGCGCGAGGTGATGGTGCAGGTGCCGAATGTCGGCTGGGACGATATCGGCGGCGCGGGCGAAGCGACCGACAAGCTCCGGGAAGGGATCGAGCTCCCGCTCAAGAACCCCGATGCCTTCCGCCGGCTCGGCATCCGCCCGGCCAAGGGGTTCCTGCTCTACGGCCCGCCCGGAACCGGCAAGACCCTGCTCGCCAAGGCCGTCGCCAAGGAAGCGGAGGCGAACTTCATCTCGATGAAGAGCTCGGACCTTCTCTCCAAGTGGTACGGCGAGAGAGAGCAGCAGATCGCCCGCCTCTTCGCCCGCGCCCGCGCGGTTGCGCCTTGCGTTGTGTTCATCGACGAGATCGACAGCCTCGTCCCCGCCCGCGGCTCCGGCCAGGGCGAGCCGCAGGTCACGGGCCGGGTGGTCAACACAATCCTTGCCGAGATGGACGGGCTCGAGGAGCTGCAATCGGTCGTCGTGATCGGTGCCACCAACCGCCCGACGCTGGTCGATCCGGCACTGCTGCGTCCGGGACGCTTCGACGAGCTCGTCTACGTCGGCACCCCCGACAAGGCGGGGCGCGAGCACATCCTCGGCATTCACACGGCGAAGATGCCGCTCGCGGAGGATGTCGATCTGGCTGCCATCGCGGCCGAGACCGAGCGCTTCACCGGCGCGGATCTCGAGGACGTGGTGCGCCGTGCCTGCCTTGCCGCGCTGCGCCGCGTCGGCGTCGAGGTCAGCGCGGTCGAGCGCCGCGACTTCGAGGCGGCGCTCAGGGATTCCCGCGCGACCGTCACGCCGGAGATGGAGAACGAGTATCAGCAGATGCGCGGCGAGCTGAAGAAGCGCGCTGCGGCGGTGCAGCCGATCGGTTTCCTGTCGCCCGACATGCTGACGCCAACGCGGGAACGCAAGCACGATTGATGTTCACGGAATGTTTCACGTGAAACATCGAAGGGGCCTCTGACAAGGGGCCATGAGGCGTCAAGTGCCTGAAAAACCTGGGCGGACGCTGCGCAAACCTGCGGTTTTCGGCCCTTGGCGGGGGGTGTGAGCCGGGCCTTCCCGTGGGGTGGGTGGGGTGTTGGCAGGGTCTTGAGCGCGCTTCGACTGGGCTTGCGGGGACGTAGCGCTTTCGCACTCCTAGTGCGCCGCGTCCCAGCTCGCGCCGGTGCCGATGTCGATGCCGAGCGGCACGGTCAGCTCGACCGCCGGCAGGGCCGCTTCCGCCATCACCTGCCGGATGATCGGGGTCGCGGCTGCGACCCGCTCCTCGGGCAGTTCGAACACCAGTTCATCGTGGACTTGGAGCAGCATCCGCACGTCGGTGAGGCCCGCCTCGGCCAGCGCCGGGAGCATCCGCGCCATCGCGCGCTTGATGATGTCGGCGCTGGTGCCCTGGATCGGCGCGTTGATCGCCGCGCGCTCGCTGCCCTGCCGTTCGGCCTGGTTCTTGGCGTTGATGCGCGGGAACCACGTCTTGCGGCCGAACAGCGTCTCCGAAAACCCTCGTGCCCGGACGCTTTCCAAGGTTTCGTGGATATAGCGCTGGATGCCGGGGAAGCGCTGGAAATAGGTGTCGATCATCGCCTGCGCTTCCTCGGGCGGCACTTCCAGCCGGGCGGCGAGGCCCCAGCGCGAGATGCCGTAGAGGATCGCGAAGTTGATCGTCTTGGCCCGCGCGCGGGTGTCGCGGGTGACCTCGCCGAACATCTCGGCCGCGGTGCGCGCGTGGATGTCCTCGCCCGCGGCGAAGGCCTCCTTCAGGGCCGGAACGTCCGCCATGTGCGCGGCAAGGCGCAGCTCGATCTGCGAATAGTCCGCCGCCAGCAGCACGTTGCCCGGCTCGGGGACGAAGGCCTCACGGATCTGGCGGCCGATCGCGGTGCGCACCGGGATGTTCTGGAGGTTGGGATCAGTCGATGACAGGCGCCCGGTCTGCGCCCCGACGAGGCTGTAGCTGGTGTGCACTCGCCCCGTCTCCGGATTGATCGCCTGCTGGAGCGCATCGGTGTAGGTCGACTTCAGCTTGGTCAGCTGCCGCCACTCGAGCACCTTGCGGGCAATCGGCGCACCCTCGGCGGCGAGCTTCTCGAGTACCGACACATCGGTCGAATACTGCCCGGTCTTGCCCTTCTTGCCGCCCTTGTAGCCCAATTTGTCGAACAGGATGTCGCCCAATTGCTTGGGGCTGCCGACGGTGAACTCCTGGCCCGCCATCTGGTGGATTTCACCCTCCAGCCGCCCGATCTCGACCGAGAACTCCTCCGACAGCTTGGCGAGCCGCGCCGAGTCCACCCGGATACCCTCGCGCTCCATGCGGGCGACCACCGGGATCAGCGGGCGATCGACGCGCTCATAGACCCGGCTCCCGCCCTCGACCGAGAGCCGCGGCTTGAGCATCGCGTGGAGCCGCCAGGTGACGTCGGCGTCCTCGGCGGCGTAGTGGGTGGCGCGGTCGAGGGGCACCTCGGCAAAGCTGATCGCCTTCTTGCCGGTGCCGCACAGGTCCTTGAACGGGATCGGCGTGTGGCCGAGGTGGCGCTGCGAGAGCTCGTCCATCCCGTGGCCTCCCCCCATCCCGTCCTCGCCGCGCCCGGCATCGAGATCGAAGCTGATCACCATGGTATCGTCGATCGGCGCGACCATGATCCCCTGACGGGCGAGCACGTTGAGGTCATATTTGCCGTTCTGGAAGATCTTGAGGACCGCTTCGTCCTCCCGCAGCGGCTTCACGGCGGCGATGGCATCGGCGAGCGGCACCTGCTCGGGCTTCTGCGCGAACATATCCGTCCCGCCGTGGCCGAGCGGAATGTAGCAGGCATCGTTCGGGCCGAGCGCGAGGCTGACGCCGACGAGATCGGCGCGGATGGCATCCAATGAGGTCGTCTCGGTATCCACCGCAACGGCCTGCGCGGCGCGGGCGCGGGCGACCCAGCCTTCGAGCCGTTCGAGCGTCTGCACCGTCTCGTAGGCGGCGTGGTCGATGGGCGGCATTTCAGGGAGCGGCTGGCGACTGCCCTTGCCCTCGCCCGCAGCGGGCTTCGCGCCCGGCGTGGTGGGCTTCGCCGGATTGAGGTCGGTCGGGCGCGCCGGGCTGCCGGTGCCCGCATCGAGGCGGCGCAGCAGCGAGGTGAAGCCGTGGAAAGTGAGGAACTGCGCCAGCGGCTCCGGCGGCACCGGGCCAAGCACCATCTCCTCCAAGGGCTGGGGAAGCTCGCAATCCTCCTTTAGGGTGACGAGGATCTTGGAAAGCTCGGCGTCCTGGCGTCCCTCGATGAGGCGGTCCTTGAGCTTGGAGGGCTTCATGCTCTCTGCCGAATCCAGCGCCGCGGTGAGCGAGCCGTGCTCGGCGATCAGCTTCGAGGCGGTCTTGGGGCCGATGCCGAAGATGCCGGGCACGTTGTCGACCGAATCCCCCATCAGCGCGAGCACGTCGCCGACGAGCTCGGGGCCGACGCCGAACTTTTCCTCGACCTCCGGAAGCCAGATGCGCTGGTTCTTCATCGTGTCGAGCATGTCGATGCGCGCGCCTGCCTGTTCGCCGACCAGCTGCATCAGGTCCTTGTCGGAAGAGACGATCGTGACGTCCCACCCGCGCCGCTGCGCCTCGCGCGCGTAGGAGGCGATGAGGTCGTCAGCCTCGAGCCCCGGCACCTCGATGCAGGGCAGGCTGAAGGCGCGCGTCGCGTCGCGGATCAGCGGGAACTGCGGGACCAGATCCTCGGGCGGCTCGGGGCGGTTCGCCTTGTAGTGCGCGTAGATGTCGTTCCTGAAGCTGGTCGAGCCCGCGTCGAGGATCACCGCGAG